>NZ_JBEXJK010000079.1:0-25972 GCF_040609095.1 Kitasatospora sp. NPDC004799 | reverse complement strand
CGCCGTCGTCCCCGGCGTGTCCGTCGCGGGCGCCGCCGCCGTGCCCGCGGCGCCCCTCGCGGGTGCCGCCGTGCCCGCCGCGACGACCTCGGGTTGCGGCTGAACCACCGGTCGCGGCAGCCCCGTTGAGTCGATCAGAGCCGCGCGACCAGCGCGCGGAGAGACAAGGAGCACCTGGTGAGCACGCCGGCGAACTTGAACAAACAGGACGAGGCGATCCGCAAGGCGCTGTCCGACATCGAGCAGCAGATCGAGAACATGATCACCGCCGGCCGCACGGTCGAGCGGATCAGGGAGGAGCTGGCCGCCGGCTACATCTCCGGGGCCAGCTCGACCTTCCAGGAGAAGGTCGGCGACTGGATGACGCGCTACCACACGGTCATCGGGGCCTTCGAGCGCTTCGCCGAGGCCACCAAGGGTGCCGACCAGGTCCTCACCCACGCCGAGGAAGAGGCCAGGATGCACGCCGCCGACGGCATCCTCACCGCTCTGAACGGCGCCTGACGGCGCGTCGCGGACCAGAAGGGAACGAGCACACCATGTCGATGGACAACTTCGGGAGCATCCAGCTCCACCACGAGACCGTCGCCCAGGCCGCGAGCGAGCTGGGCCAGGCGGGCAAGATGATGGACGACGCCCTGTGGGAGGTGGAGCAGAAGCTGAACTCCCTGACCGAGAGCGGAAGTTTCCAGGGTGCCGCCGCCGACGCCTTCACCGAGTTCAAGCGGGCGGTGACGACGAACGCCGCGCAGATGAACCAGGACATCATCGCCGCCGGCGGCAAGCTCACCAACATGCACCACATCATGACCGAGGCCGACCAGGGCGCGCGGAAGCAGTTCGGCTAGTCACGAGGCGGAGACGGTCCCATGGGTGACACCACGATCAAGGTCTCGACCACCGGTCTCAAGGCGTTCGCCGCGAAGCTGGAGGCCTTCCGGATCGACATCGGCACCGAGGCGAACAACGTACTCACCTGTCCGCCCGTGCTGCCGGGCAACAACGGCGTTCCGGAGATCCAGGCGCTGAAGACGGGCGCGGACGCCTTCAAGGACAGCGTCAGGGAGGCGCTGACCACGATCCAGACCGACGTCGGGAAGATCAAGCTCGACCTGGAGATGGCCGGCACCAAGTTCGACGAGGGCGAGGACCACAGCCTGACGGAGGCGGAGACGATCGAGCTCTTCGGCGAGGTCCTGGGCGGCGTCACGAAGCCCACGACCAGCACCGGCTGAGCCGCCGGGTCGCCGGGCGGAGCACCCGTCCGGCGACCGGGCCGACACCCGTCCCGTCCGCACGCCTCCAGGAGGAAGCCGTGGCAGAAACAGCACCCAGCTCGTACCCGTGGGAAGGGGCCCTGGCAGCGTTCGCGTCCTCGACCCAGGGCTCGATCATGAGCCGCGACTCCGTGACCGAAAAACCGTGGATCACCGGGATCACGGTCAGCAGCACCCTCAAGTCGACGAACGACGCCCTGAAGCCGTACAAGGAGGGCGAGCAGGCCGGCTTCGACATGTGGGCCGAGTGGGTCTACGACGCCCCCGGCGAGACCTACACGTACAGCACGATCGTCGGCGTCACGTGCGACTGGAACTTCTGGCAGCTCAAGCCGCCGGAGGGCGCCCCCAACAACGACACCCCGCTCGGGAACTTCGGGAAGGCCGCGGACCATATCCTCGGCCCGCTGATCTGGGGCGTCGGCTACAACGACCGCACCAGCGCCCCGAGCTTCGATCACCTGGCGGGGGTCATCACCGCCACCAACACCTGGGTCAAGGAGCAGCAGAAGACCGTCCAGGGCTGGGCGGACAGCGTCGAGGGCGCGGGCAGCGAGTTCCAGGGCAGTGCGGCGGGCCGGTTCAAGGAGGTCCTGATCGGGCTGCGGAACCAGCTCATCCAGGTGCACGTCGAGCTCGGCGACGACGCCGACACCAAGGCCCAGTGCCTGCGGGACACCGCGGACGCACTGCGCACCGCGGTGTACGGGCTGTACCAGGGCTACACCGCCTGGCGGGCGGTTCCGGACTCGCGGCTGGAGGCGGGGACGAAGTGGTCCCTCAAGAACGACGACAAGGACCAGAACGGCAAGGGGGCGTCCTTCTCCTGGCCCTCCGAGTGCGTCCACTCGGCCTTCGGCGCGGCGACGGCCTACGTGCAGCCGACCATGACCAGGAACACCGACGGAACGCTCACCTTCTCGTTCGCGACCACCGGAGCCGCCCCGTCGCCGCAGAACAAGGAGGCCCTGAAGGCCTGGATCGACGACGTCGCCAAGAAGATCTGGACGGGCTGGATCCAGATCGTCCTGGACAAGCAGGCGACCGACGTGATGACCACCTTCAAGCAGAAGTACAACCACGCCACCGCCGTCCTCCAGAAGCTCCAGCCCCCGCAGAAGTGGCTGCCCGCCGACAAGCCGCCCACCAAGGACACCCCCAACCCGCCCGGCACCGGTGACGGGGGCCCGGGGAGCGGCGGCCCGGGCGGTGGCGCGGGCAAGAACGACCTCAACCTCGACAACAAGGACAAGACCGGCTCCGACGGCGGCAGCGGCACGGGCAAGATCCCGCCCCCGCCGCCCGTGACGGTGCCCGGCACCCCCGGCGGCACCGGCGGCAGGAACGGCTCCGGGACCGGCGGCCAGTCGACGCTGCTGGACGGCAAGGGGAACCCGCTCCTGGGCAAGGACGGCAAGCCGGTCACCGTGCCGCCCGGCAGTACCGTCAACGGCAAGGGCGAGGTGATCGGCCCGGACGGCAAGCCGGTGCTCGGCAAGGACGGCAAACCACTCGTCGTCCCCCCGGGAACGACGGTCGGCCCGCCGGCCACCGTCCCCGGCACCGGTACCGGCGGGGGCCCCTTCAAGGTGCCGGTCGGGTCCAAGCGGAACGACGACGGCACCGTCACCGGCCCGGACGGCAAGCTGCTGAAGGACGCCAACGGCAACCTGGTCGTGCTCGGCAAGGACGACACGATCGACAAGGACGGCACCGTCCTGGGGCCGGACGGCAAGCCGGTCCCGCAGTTCGAGCAGTTGATGAACGACCAGGCGCACGCGCTCCTCGCCGGCCGTCCCACCACCGGGGTCGCCTATCCCGGCGGGGGCTCCAGCGGGGGCGGCTGGACCGGGCTGCCGTCGTTCGGCGGGATCTCCACCGGCTCCGGGAGCGGCGGCCTCACCACCTCGTTCAAGGGCGGAACCGACCTGCTGGGCCAGCCGTTCAGCGGTTCCGGCGGTTCCGGCGGCCGCGGCACCGTGGCGGCCGGGCCGCCGACCCTCGGCGTCGGCGGCAAGGCGGCCCTCATGAGCGACCCGGCCCGGATCGCCGAACTCGCCGCGGAGGCACGGTCCGGGCGCACCGTCGGGGGACGGGCCGCGGCGGCCGCCGAGGAGTCCCAGCTGATGGGCCGCGGCATCTCGACCACGGGCGGGACCAACGGCATGACCGGTCCGATGATGCCGCCGATGGGCGCCGGTGCGGGCGCCGGCGCGCCCGGCCAGGGCGAGAAGGAGCGCCAGCGCACCACCTGGCTGTCCGAGGACGAGGAGGTCTGGGGCACCGACTCCGGCGCGGTGACGGGCGTCATCGGCCGCTGAGCGTCCGCGGCCGGCGTCGAACCAGACGGGCGGGCGCAGCCGTAGAGAGGACCGTACGACCCCATGGACCGGTGCGCTCCGGGCCCGACACCTCCGGGCCCGGGGCGCGCCCTCGGGAAGAGAGGGAGGTGCGGGCGTGGAGTTCCCGTTCACCGCACAGATCGAGCAGGCGATGGCCGCGCTGGAGGAACAGCAGGCCAAGATGGCCGCGGCGGCCAAGGAACTGGAGGCGGCGACCGCCTCGGTGACGTCCAAGGACCGGATGGTCACCGCGGTGGTCGGCGCCCAGGGCCAGGTGGTGTCGCTGACCTTCCACACCTCCGCCTACCGCTCGATGGCGCCGGGCGAGCTCTCCAAGGTCCTCCTCGACGTGCTGAACACCGCGCGGGCGGACCTCGGCGACCGGGTGGCGAAGACGATGAGCGGGTTCAGCGGCCTCGGCGAGACCCTGGCGGCCTCGATGGTCGGCGGCACCGAACTGGACGACCTGTTCGCCCCGCTGCGGCAGATGCGGCCCGGCTTCGCCGACGCGGCGGCGGCGGAGGAACGGCGCAGGCGCGACCGGCAGGAGGAGTTCCGTGGCTAAGCCGACCCTGACCGCGCTGTCCGACCTCACCGACAAGTTCTCCAAGTACCCCGAGCTGTCCGACCTGTTCAAGGAGCTCGAGAGCAGGACCCGGGAGATCAACGAGTACAACAAGAACTCGGCCGGCAACGACGAGATCGGCAAGACGTACCACGAGAACGTCGACGAGCCCACCACCTCCATCACGGGGCTGTTCAAGAAGGTGCGGGCCACCGTCGAGAGCGCCGGGCAGGCGGGCAAGAACACCTCCACGATCCTCAACAACGCCGACGAGGACGCCAGCCGCACCTGACGGCGCCCCCGCCTCCCGTCGTACCCGGGGCCCGGGCGCCGACGGCCCGCCCGGGCCCCGCCTCCGGGCGCCCTCCTCCACTCCTTCCTCCCTCCGTTCGACCACTCCCAGGAGCGCACCACCGTGTCGATCATGCTGCCGCCGGGCCTGGCGAAGTTCTTCGGCATCGTGACCGGCATGAAGTGGCCGGAGGCCGACGAGGACAAGCTCCGTACGGCGGGCGACGACTACCTCGTCATCCACCAGAAGGTCCCCGAGCTCCGGGGCTACCTGGTCGAGCTGGTGAAGCTCTGCAACGAGAGCTTCGAGGGCGAGGCGGCCGACGCCTTCATGCAGAAGATGCGCGAGTTGATCGGCGAGACCGGCGGTACCGACTTCGTGACGGCGGCCGGCCACATGGCCAAGCAGCTCGGGGACTTCGCCCACAAGGTGGCCAACCAGGTCGAGTACGCCAAGTGGATGATCATCGCCCAGCTTATCCAGCTGGTGGCCCAGATCGCCTGGGCGATCGCCATGTCGCCGATCACCTTCGGCGGCTCGCTCGCGGAGATCTTCGTCGCCTACGAGACCGCGGGCGCGGTGATCAAGCAGGTCTTCATCTGGCTGTTCAAGCAGCTCCTGCTGCACGAGTTCCTCTCCATCACCACCGCCGTGGTGATGGACGGGATTATCCAGGGCATCCAGATCGGCAAGGGCCACAAGGACCACTGGGAGAAGGAGTCCTTCATCCAGGCGGTCGAGATGGGGGCGATCAACGGCCTGCTCACCGGGCCGCTGGAGCTGCTCACCTTCGGTCTCGGCAAGGCGTTCGGGCGGGTCTTCGGACGGGGCCTCAGCAAGGAGCTCCAGGCCGACCTCAAGGCGCTGGCCGGCTCCGAGTTCAAGGACCTGCTGAAGAACGAGCTGAAGTCGATGAGCGGCGCGGAGTTGAAGGAGTTCTTCAACATCCTGCGCAGGAGCGAGTCGAAGATCGGCGGCAAGGAGGCCGTGGATCAGGCCAGGGCGAAGGTCGCGAAGGACCTGGAGAAGCGGCTCACCGGAGCGGAGGCCGGGCGGCACAGCCTCAAGGAACTGACCGAGCAGCTCAAGAAGGAGTACCCCGCCAGCGCGGGGAAGGGCATCGAGAACGTCGTGCGGAAGGAGAAGAACAACGCGCTCTCGGAGCTCGCGAAGGAGGTCGGGGAGAGGGTCGAGAACCCGACCGGGCTCGTCGGCCAGGGGATCGAGCACGTCGCCGAGCACCTCAGCAAGGTCGAGAGGCTCGCCCTGGACATGGGGCGGACCTTCGAGCGGGAGCTCGTCGAGCTCGGCGTCGACAGGGAACTCTCCGGTGCCGCCGGGCGGTTGATCGCCGAACGGCTCGCCGCCGCGGGCGGGCGCTACGCCGTCGACCTCGGGACCGTCAACAAGCTGGTGTCGACGCTGGTCGCGGCCAGCGGAAGGATGGAGTCGGGCACGCTCAGGGCCGAACTGCAGGGCGTCACCAAGCAGATCAGCCACATGCAGGGCGAGTTGAAGCAGCTCAGCGGCGGCGCGCTGGAGAGCGGCCTGAAGGACCTGAAGTTCCTCCAGGCGGAGCAGCAGCACCTCCGGGAGACCATCAAGGCCACCCAGGACCTCGCCGGGCGTGCGGTGAGCCTGATGGACGGCCTGCACCCGCAGACCGCCGGGCAGTTCCTGTACCGGTTCGGCGAGGGGATCGGCAACTACCTGAAGGGCGGCGTCCAGAACGTCGTCAGCGAGGGGGCCTACAACCTGACCTTCGGCGAGAACCACGAGTTCACCGTCAGCGTGGAGAGCTTCTACGGCGGCGTCGCGATGGGGGCGCTCGGCCACCTCGGGCACATCGCCGGCGGCCCGCTGCGGCTGAAGCTCTCGGACATCGAACTCCCCAACTACGCGCGCTTCCCGTTGGCGGTGGTGTCCAACCTGATGGGCCACCCCACCTCGCTCTGGGTCTCCCGCCCGGAGGGGGCCGGGGGCGCCCCGCACGTGACCGGACTGCCGGAGGGCACCCGGCCGGAGCACCTCAAGCTGGACTCCGACGGCTCGCCCGCGCCGTCCGGGGACAAGCCCGCGCGGCCCACGGCGAACACCCCGGCCGAACCCCCGGTCAAGGTGACGGGCGGGGACGGCGGGCCGAAGGCGCCGTCCGAGCCGTCCAAGGCCTCCTCGGACACCTCCCGGCCGGAACCACCGAAGCAGAGCTCGACGGTCGGCGGCCCGAAGGAGGAGCCGAGGCGGACGACGGTGGAGGAGACCACCGAGACCGTGCCGGCCCCGGTGCACGCCACCACCACCTCCTCGGACGTCCCGCCGCCCGCCCACGCGCCGGGCACCGGGCAGCACGGGGAGCGGCCGCAGGAGCAGCGACCGCAGCCCACCGGCGACGGGGACCGGACGGTGCCCCAGCACCCCGACCCGAAGAACCCGCAGCCGCAGCACCCCGACCCGCAGAACCCGCAGCCGACCGGGCACCGGGACCCGGCCGAGCCGGGTGGCACCGAGCGCCTGCAGTACCTCGACGTCGGCGACGACTCCCACGTCCCGCCGACCACCGGCCACTTCCTGTCCGGCACCGGAGCGGACCGGCAGCCCGGCTGGGTCGCGGGCGAGGCCGAGCCGAGCCCGCACGTCCTGGAGGTGCTGGAGAAGCTGCCCGTCGACCCCACCCGCTACACCGTCGTGATCCACACCGACGGGAGCGGCGCGCCGATGCCGCCTGGCGAACTCGCCTCGGTGGTCCGCGGCCTGGCCTCGCTCGGGCACCTGTCGGGCGACCGCCGCACGATCGAGTTCGTCTCCTGCGGCCTCGACGGCGCCACCGGCCAGGGCTACGTCCGGCAGGTGATGGAACAGGTCTGGTTGAACCCGAAGCTCGCCGACCTCAAGGCGGTGGCGGCCGACGGCCCGGTCTGGGTGGCGCCCCGGTTCAGCGGCAAATCCGTGGTGGAGGGCCCCGGCACCGGCCACGTGATCGTCGCGTCGAATGTCGGCTTCAACGCGGACGGCCGCCCGACGGTGGTCGGCGGCGGTGCGTGGCACACGTACGCCAGGCCGTCCGACGGCGGCGAGCCGGTCGTGACCAGGACCGAGTCGCAGGTGCCGACGGGGTACGAGCACCAGCCCACCGGCGAGGTGCGGCCGATGGACGCCGCCATGGTCTTCGGTCCGGACCCGGAACCGAAGGCCTACCACTACACCGACGCCCCCGAGCACATCCGGGCCGAGGCGGACGGGGTGCGGGCCGAACAGTGGCGCCGGACCCAACGGGACCTCCAGGACCAGTACGAGGCCAAGCTCTCCGAGGCGGCCGAGGAACTGCGGACGGACCCGGACGGCAGCGGCCACCGGCGCGAGGAGGAGGCCGAGCGGCTGCTGGACGAGGCCCTGGACGCCCCGGGCCGGTTCCCGGAGGACGCGCCGGCCGACCTGCGCGGAGCGGTCCACGAGCGGGCCCGGGCGATGATGTACGAAGAGCTGGCCGCCCGGCCGGAGGAGCGGCAGCGGATCCTCGGCGACCTCGACGGCCTGGTGCGGGTCGCCGCCGTCCGGGAGGCCGCCGTCCGCGTGGCGGTGCAGCACTTCGACCGGACGGTGGCCGCCGGGGACGCCCCGCGGATCACCGACGGCGCGACCGGCGTCGCCCACACCCCCGAGCGCCCCCCGGCGTCCGTCGTGGAACTCGTCCGGCAGGACTTCCGGGCGCGCGCGGACGCGGAGGCCGCCAGGATCTACGCGGACGCGGACAGCCTCACCACCGAGGCCAACACCCGGGCCGGCCAGGCCCTGCGGCGGCTCACCGAGCACGCGCGCGCCGAACTCCTCCTGGAGACGGACCGGGCGAACGCGCTGGCCGAGGTCGAGCAGCGGGTCGAGCAGGCCGCCGGCGACTGGTACGACCGGCTCTCGCCGACCGACCGGGAGATGCTCGCCGCCGTCGGCGTGACGGAACGCGTCGACCTGTCGCCGAGCAGCCTGCGGGCGATCCGGGAGCGGCTGCAGGAACGCGCCGGCGAGGACTACGACCAGGCGGCGGGCCCGCGTGACGAGGCGACCGGCAGGCGCCGGGGCCACGACGAGGTCAGGGAGCTGTACGCCCGATCGCAGGCCGAGAATCCGTCCGCTCTGCCGCACGAGTTCGCCGTGCAGGCGGCCCGCGAGGCCGCGATCAACCGGGCCGTCGCGGAGGCGGAGAAGGCGGCCGACAGCTGGGCCGAGGACCTCGCGCGCAAGGAGTTCGCCGAGAAGTTCGGCGCCGACGAGTCCGACGTGCTGCGGGCCAAGGACACGGTGCTCCGCGAACTCGCCGGGGAGATGGACCGGGCCGCCACCGAGCGCTTCGGCGAGCCCGCCGCGGTGCGTGCCGCCCTCGACCGGCTCACCGACCCCGCCGCCCTGCACGACCGGCTCACCCACCAGGCCGCCCGCCTCGCCGTCCGCCGCCAGGCCACGGCCGAGGCGCAGGCGGCCGCCCGGGAGCACGGCCTGTCCCCGCACGCCGCCGACCGCCTGACGGAGGGCCACGGCGACCGGATCGCGCGCGCCTTCGACGAGTCCTTCCGCTCGCACGAGGACCTCGCCGGCAGGCAGGAGCACTGGCAGAACACCCGCGACGAACTCGTCAGGGAACTGCGGGAGCACGCGGCCTTCGAGCGGGAGGCCGCCCCCGCCCTGCGCGAGGCCGCCAAGGGCTTCGACGGGCTCGCGGCACGCCACACCCTCAACGAGGCCCTGACCGACCACCTCAAGCGCGAGTACGGTGACGACTTCGTCGCCCGCTACCGCGAACTCTGGACCCTCGACCACTTCGACGCGGCCGGGTGGAACGCCCACCAGCGCACTCACGAGGACGCGTTCGGCCGCGGCGCCGCCGGGGAGGCCCCCGACGCCCCCGACACCCGCGACGCCGGGCGGCAGGACCACCAGGCGCCGCCGTCCTCGCCGACCCTCGCGGCGCCGCCGGCCACCGGGCAGGACGGGCAGGTCGTGGCGGCCCGGCCGCCGGTGGGGCTGGGCGGCGGGGAGATGCCGGTGCCCGGGCCGCTGCACGAGTGGGTGCAGGCGCTGGACTACCTGTCGCCGGAGGAGCGGCGGCAGCTGGCCTCGGAAGAGGCGTACCTGACGGGTCTGCGGGAGGAGTTGGAGCCGGGGGACTTCGCGCAGGCGGCGGTGAGGCTGCTGATCGAGGTCGATCCGCGGACCCACCAGCCGGTGGCGGCGCGGCGGACGGCCGAGGACCTGCTGGCGCGGATGCTGACGGACAAGGTCGTCGCGGAGCGGTTGGTGGCGTCCGGTGCCAGGGTCGTGGTGGTGCCGCGCGACGTCCCGATGACGGACGTCCCGGGGTTCGTGGCGTCCGGGCACGGTACGGGCGACGGTCGGGACTGGGCGGTGGTCCGAGGCGCCAGCGGTCACGGGCTGGTGCTGATCACGGAGGAGAACCTGCTGGGTTCCCGGACGTCGGTGGGACCGGACCCGGCACATGCCGAGGGCTACTCCACGTCGGTGCACGAACTGGCGCACGCGATCCATGAGTTCGGCCTCACCGAGGCGCAGCGCGGGCTGATCGAGGAGGCGTTCCGCGAGCGGAGCGACGCCGACGCGCTGACCGGGCTGTTCGGTGAGGAGGACGTCACGGCCTGGCCGGACGGCGGGCTGCGGGACGGGAACGGCGACCGGGTCGGGAACTACTCCGCGCGCGACGAGCACGAGTTCTTCGCGCAGCTGGTCACCGCGTACTTCGGGTACAACCACGGGAACGACCCGGTCACGGGGCTGGCGCGCAACAACGGCGTCGACTGGGTGCGGGAGAACGTGCCCGAGCTGGTGCCGCTGCTGGAGCACCTCTTCGGGACGGACCCGCGCGCGGACCACCCGGAGCCGGCCAACCCGGTCGCCCGGACCGATGCCGAGGAGCAGCTGTTCCACGACTTCCGGGAGTTCATGCGCTCGGCCGAGCGGGAGAGCCGGCTGGCCCAGCGGCCCGGCGAGGAGGAGCTGTTCGGGCGGTTCCGGGAGTTCATGCGCACGGCCGAGCGGGAGACCCGGGTGGCCCAACGGCCCGGCGAGGAGGAGCTGTTCGGACGGTTCCGGGCGTTCATGGAGTCGGTGGAGGGGGAGAGCCGGCCGGCCGTACGGCCCGGCGAGGACGAACTCCTCGACGGGTACCGGACGTTCATGGAGTCCGCGACGCGGACCGACGGCCGGCCCGAGGACGACGCGGCGGTCCTGCAGCCGGGCGAGGTCGTCACCGAGGCGAACGGCACCCAGCTCACCGTCCTCGGCCCGGTCCTGCCCACCCGTCCGACCCGGATCGACGAGCACGGCCTGGCGGCCTCGGACGTGCTGATCGGGCTCGACGCCACCCGCACCCGGCTCCTCGACCACTTCGCGAGCCGGTTCGCCGAGGTGCTGCACGGGGAGGAGGCGGCGGCCAGGACGCTGGCCGAGACCCTGTTCGGCGCGGAGACCCTCCAGGCCAAGCTCACGGCCCTGTCCCGGGGCGAGGTCTGGGACGTCCCCTTCGCGGTGGGCACCTGGTCCGGCACCGTCCGGGTCGGGGCGGACCTCGGCCGCAGCACCTTCGTCCGGGCCGCCGACGACTTCGAGTTCGAGTACGGCTCGGAGCGGCAGACCGCGGTGGGCGTGACCGGTGACCGGCTGCTCCAGGTGAACGTCGGCGCCCAGGCGAAGTTCAAGTTCGGCAAGCCGGCCGAACTGATCGAGACCGTCGGCTACCAGCGCGACTGGCAGCACGGGAAGACCGACGCCCAGGCGAGCCGGATGCTGGCCCGCGGCAAGACCTCGGAGACCGCCGCCCTGTTCGACACCGTCTTCCGGTTGAAGGCGGAGTTCGTCGACCTCGGCCGGCGCACCCTCGGCGTGTTCGGGGAGGTCACCGCCCCGCCGTTCCCGTCGGTCGAGGTGCGGGCCCAGGTGGCCGTGCCGCTCCGGGAGACCGGCGTCCGGCCGGAGGCGCCGCTCCCGCTGCTGCCCCCGCCGGGGGCGGGACCGGGCGGCGGCCGGCTGTCCGGGTCGCACGTCGTGACGGACGTGTGGGCGCTGCCGCACACGCCGCGACCGACCGCGGGGCCCGAGGGCGTCCAACTCGTCGACCTGGGCGCGCCGGTGGCCGCCAAGGGCATGGCCGGGTTCGTCGCGGGCTTCGAGGCGCAGGCGCGCGAGCACTTCGGCAGCACCTGGCCCGCGCTGAAGGCCAGGCTGCTGGAGCAGGTCGACCTGGGCACGCTGCACCAGGACCTGAAGGCCCTGATGTCGGGCGAGACCAGGACGGTCGAGGTGGACAGCCTGCTCGGCCCCAAGGCCGTCATCACGCTGCGGAACGCCCGCATCCACACGATCGAGCCGACCGCGGAACTCCCGCCCACCGAGTTCAACATCGCCACCGGGACGGCCCGTTCGCACGTGGCGCAGGACACCACCGGCAAGGGGTGGCAGTTCCCGCTGGTGGGCAGCGGGACCGGATCGGCCAAGAACGGCGGCGGTGGCGCCGGCGCCGGGGTCCGGACGGGCCGGGAGCAGGCCGTGCTGACCGGCGGCGGCGACGAGCTGTCCCTGGGCACCAAGGTGAAGACGGCGGGAGTGGTGTTCGAGGGCGAGGCGCGGATCGAGGTCGAGTTCGGGGCCTTCGGCACGGCGCGGCGCACCCCGGCCCGCTCGGTCGACGCCGGGCTCGGCTTCCGGGTGGTCGTCGACCGGGCGGAGACCAGCCCGGCCACCCCGGGCCAGCCGAACCCCGTCCCGCACCCGGACCACGCGCCGCTGCCGCCCGGTGCCCTGGTCCCGCACCCGCCGACCGGGATCTGGCACGGCTCGGCCGCCTACACCGGCCTGCCCGAGACCACCGTCGTCCGCGACGTGCGCAGCGTCGCACCGCTGCACGCCCGGCTGGACGAGATCGGCCGCGCCCGGCTGGGGGAGAAGGCCTGGGGCGAGGTGCGGGAGGACGTCCTGCGGGCGTTCTCGCAGTCGGCCGTCGGCGCCCACCTGGTCGGCATGACGCAGGAGGTGCCGCTGCGCAGCCCCGCGGTCGAGCTCGGCCCGCTGAGCAAGCTCGGCATCGGCGTCACGGCGCACGTCACCGCCCTGACCTACCGGCGGGAGCAGGCGTCGGCGGACCTCAACCCGGTCCGGGAGAACACCACCTTCGAGTCGAAGCGGCTGCTCGCCTCCGACACCTGGACCGTCTCGGCCCAGGGCTTCGGCAAGGGGCCGGTGCGCACCCGCGAGGACGCGCCGGACGAGAGCGGCAAGCCCTTCACGGACACCCTCCAGGGCACCGCGAGCGTCACCCGCGAGGTCCGCGACCGGGACGGCTGGCGGGGCGGTGCGACGGCCAAGAGCTACGCGAGCGGCAAGTACCGCAGCGCGCAGGTGCTGTACGACGCCCGGTTCGAACTCCAGCTGACGGTGAACGGCAAGCCGCACGGCGAACCGGTGCCGCTGGAAGCCGCGTTGAGCATGGAGCAGGCGCACACCCGGCCGCTGGCCCGCACCAGCCGGGTCATCGGCAACCCGTTCGACGGGGCGGCGCCGCCGCTCGCCGACCACCCGCAGCCGCAGAACGCCGGGCAGCCCCCCGCGAACCTGCGGGTCCCGGACCGGCTCGGCCACTCCGACGTGGTGCTCGGCGTCGGCCGGCGCGGTGCGTCCGTGCTGGACGAGGTCCAGCGCGTCCTCGGCACGGTCGGCCCGGTGTCCGCCCGGGCGTCCGCCCGCCTGGCCGCCCAGCTGGACGGGGCCGGGCTGACCGCGTCGCTGTCCCGGCTCAGCCGGGGCGGCACGCTCCGGGTGGCGGTGGACACCGGGCACTGGAAGGGGACGGTGGAGGTCACCGTCGCCCCGCTGGCCCTGCGGCACCGGCGGACGGTGGAGGGCTTCGAGTTCGAACTCGGGAGCCAGCAGCGCACCGTGGTCGGCTACAGCTGGGACCGGCTGAACCGCTGGCGGTTCGGGGCCGCGCTCAAGGGCACCGTCCCGCACGTCACCGTCACCGGCGACTACGCCCGTACCAGGGACAGCGTGCGGGGCCTGACCGTCGAGCGCACCGGCGGCACCGGAAGCCGCGGCAAGAGCGTGGAGACGGCCGAACTGTTCGACGGGGACGCGGTGTTCACCGTGCGGTTCGTGCCGGACCGGTTCCAGCGGGCGCTGCCCGGGACGACCACGCCGGCGCCGGTGCTGGTGGCCGCCCCGCACCGCGAGGTGGTGCTGACCCCGGCGGGCCACCAGCCGGCGGCCCACCAGCTCCCGGACCAGCGGCTCGGCTCCTCGGACATCGTCACCCGGGTGTACCTGGACGGCGGGAACGGAACCGCGCTGACCGGGCCGCAGGCGGTGGCCAGGGCGGTCGCCGAGCTCCAGCCCAAGGGCCGGGCGGCGCTCGGTCGGGACTGGGAGGGGATGAGGACCAAGCTCCTCGACGCCCTCGACTTCGACAAGCTGCACCCGCTGCTGAAGCCCATGACCTCGGGACACGAGATCGTCCTGACGCACGGCCGCAGCACGGTGCGGATCACCGCCTCGGTGGACGGGGTGACCAGGTCGGGCGACGCTCCCCAGGTCGAATTCAACATCGGTGCGAGCACCCAGACCGCCGTCACCAGCTCCGACGCCGGCCCCAACACCGGCAGCGGGCACGCCGACGCGCTCGGGCTCACCGTGCTCGGGACCCTGGGCACCGGGGTGTCCCCCGTGCTCGGCGGCGGGGTCACCCACACCCGGCGCGAGGACGCGCTGGAGTACCGCCGGGACGTCGTGACGACCGGAACGGCCGTCAAGACGAAGCTCGCGGCCGAGGCGCACCGGGCCGTGATCCGGCTGTCGGTGGTGATGGAGCGGCGTCCCGCCGTCCCGCTGGGGCTGGAGACCCGGCCGGTGGTGCCCGCCGCCGCCACCGGGACCGCGCGCTCCGGCCTGTCCGAGGTCGCCCACCGCCTGGCCGGAGCCGGCCACGCCGTCGTCCCGCAGTGGCGGCTGCGCCGCACGGTCGCGGAGACCCTCGTCCACGCCGACCTGCTGACCGAGCCCGGCCGCACCGCGCCGGACGCCAAGGGGCCGGGGCAGCGCCGCGGCCCCGCCCCGGCCCAGGAGCTGCGGGTGCCGCCGGCCGAGGTGTTCACCTCCGGCCTGCGCCCGGGGGACGTGCTGCGCTGGGTCGGCGACACCGGCGGCCTGCGCGACCTGCTGCGGACCGAAGGCCCGCGGTTCTTCGGCGGGACCGCCTGGAAGCGGCTGGAGCCCGTCGTCTCCGGCGGCCTGAGCCACGCCCAGCTCTCCGCCCTGCTGACCCCGGCGATCGGGGCCCACCAGGGCGAGGGCGCGGGGGCCGGCTCCCTGCGGGCGGTCGGCACCCCGTCGGTGAGCCGGCGCTGGTTCGTCGACGACGTCGAGGTGACGGTCAAGGCTTCCCTCGTCCAGCTGGAGTACCAGGGGGACAGCGCCAGGGCCGCGCTGAGCCCGGCGAACGAGTCCGGCGGCGGCGGCCGCAGCACCCGGCTGACCGGCCGGCAGTGGAACCTCCGGGGCCAGTTCGGCGCCCAGGCGGACGTCGGCGGCCCGGTCGAGGGCACCGGTTCGGTGCTGGTCGGCGGTACCCACGGGCAGCGGCTGGGCACCGTCACCGACGCCGGCGGCCGGACCGTGGCCAACGCCAAGGCGAACACCCCGATGGCCCGGTACACGGGGCACGTCCAGCTCGAACTGACCTTCCGCAAGGGCGGCGACCCGGCCGAGCAGGGCTCGGGCACCGAGCGCTCGCTGTCCGGACTGGTCCCGCTCGAACTGGAGATCCCGCACGCCGACACCAAGCCGGGCGTCTCGCCCGCGGACCACTGGACGCAGTTCACGCCCGAGCACCCGGACGGCCAGGCCGTGCCCCGGCAGCCGGTCGGCGTCCAGGTGGCGCATGCGCTCGCCCCGCACCACGACGGGGGCGTCCACGTCCTGCGCGACCCGCTCGCGGACCGCGCCACGAGCGAGAACCTCGAACGGAGCGTGGGCCCGCTCCAGGACGACCCGCGGTACTTCACCCTCGCGTACCACTCCGTCACGGAGGACGGCGCGCCGGGCTGGAACGGCCGGCCGCTGCACCCGGCGGACCTGGCCGACGCGCTGGCGGAGCTCCACGCCGCCGGGACCTGGGACGGCAGGCCGCTGCGGTTCGTCGCCTGCGACGCCCAGGAGTACGTCACCCGGGTGCTGCTGTCGCTGCGCGAGCGGCTGCCCGGCGTGGAGCTGGAGGCGTACGCCGCGAACGGCAAGCTCTGGGTGGTCCCGGACCAGGGCCGCACCCACCTGGTGGTCGCCCAGCGGGTCGGCTGGGACGCCGCCGGCCGGCCCCGGCTGGAGGCGGGCGGGCAGTGGCAGCACCTGCGGCTGCCGGTGGCGGAGGCCGGGGGCCAGCAGCCGCCCGCCGACCCCGGGGCGGGCGTCCAGGCCCCGCAGCCGCAGCCGCACGGCGCGCCGCAACCGCAGGCCGCGCCGGTCGTCGAGGTGGTCGGGGCGCACGGCCCGCAGCTGCACGACCCCAGCCCGCTCGCCGAGGCCACGCCGACCCACCCGATCACCGACCAGCGGGACCTCCAGCCCCTCGGCACGCCCCGGCAGGCGCTCCACGCGACGCCCGAACACCGCACGCGGGCCGAGGAGTTCGAGGCCAGGCTGGGCGCCTACGCGTTCGCGCACCCGCAGGCCCGGGCCGCGGCCCGCAACGCCGTGGAGCGGCTCTACGAGGCCCTGGTGGCCGCCAACCCGGGCACCCCGGAGGGGGAGCTCTACAAGGTCTTCCTGAACAACGACCGGAAGCCGGAGCAGGGCTCCGCCGGGCAGGTCGGCGAACAGCTCAGCCTGGAGGAGTTCCGCACCCTGATGCGGACCGGCAACACCCGGGAGCTGCTGACCGCCTTCTACAACGCGGCCTACGTCAAGGACTCCCCGCTCGGACTCAAGCAGGTGCTCCAGCGCCTGCTGGACGCCCCCGAGGCCGAGGCCGAGGCGCGGGCCGCGGCGATGAAGCTGGACCTGCGCGCGCTCAAGGAGCAGGCGGACTTCATCAGGAGCGGGGCGCGCTCCGTGCTGGAGATGGTGCCGGGCCTCAACACGATGTTCGCCAAGGACCACTTCGGCACGGGCACCGTCATCAAGCAGGGCGCGGAGCCGTTCAAGGCCGGCAAGGAGTACCTGGAGAGCCTGAAGGCCCGCCAGGAGCGCGACCCGGCACCGCCGAACGACCTGACGGCGCAGGGGCTCCAGGACCGCGGCATGCCGCTGAGCGACCGGGAACTGGCCTACCAGCAGTCCGTCGGCGACGGCGTGGTGCTGACCTGGAAGCCCGGACGGGCGCACTTCGCGCTCAACGAGAAGTCCGCCTGGTTCGGTGAGGCCCACCACGAGAAGGGCATGCCGCTCAGCACCGGCATCTCGGCCACCACGGCGAAGATGCTGAACGCCTTCCGGCTGCTCAAGGTCGAGGGCAGCACCCCGCAGGACATGCTGCTGGCCCTCGTCGGCTGGATGCTCCCGCTGGGCGACCACTCGCTGTACGAGATCCTCAAGGGCGCGCAGCTGCTGGGCGAGCTGCCCCCGGTCCCGTTGAACGCGCTGTCCGACGTGTCGGTGCTGTACCAGCACATCCCGGGCATCCCCCAGGAGGTGGTGCGCACGGCGCTGGGCGAGGACGGCATGCTGCCGCACGAGGCCGCGTACCACTCGCTGCTGCGGAAGCCGCGCTCCGAGGGCGGCTGGCGGGACGAGGTGGTGGGGAACTCCCAGCGCAACCGCGACGGGTTCGTCACGGCCGCCAACGACTCCACCCGGGCCTCGGACGTGGTGTCCGCCTGGCTGCTCCGCAACCCGATGACCGCCCAAGAGGTGCTCGACCGGGTGACCCCCGCGCACTTCGACGCGCTGGCGGTCTACACCGGCGCCGCGTACCCGCTGATCAACGTGGCCCTGCGGTTCGGTCCGCTCACCCGGCGCAAGGCACTGGAGTACCAGATCTCGCAGCTGCTGGAATCGCCGGACCCGAACCGCCTGCCGACGATCCTCCGGCGCGACCCGGTGCTCGACCCGCTGCTCGCCAAGCTCCCCCGCGACCGCACCGCCCAGGACCGCAAGGACCTGGCGAAGGCCGTCAAGGAGCGGCTCCCGCAGATCGAGCGGGAGCTGCTGGCCCACGCCGAACTGATCTCCGAGGCCCTGGACAAGCTCCCCCCGTACGCCGGCGACCTCTGGCGCGGGGACCGGGTGGTGGGCCGGCCCGGAGGAGTCGCCAGGCGGCTGTCGCCCTCCTTCGGCGGGGACACCTTCACCAACCCGGACTTCGTGAGCACCAGCACGGAGGAGCGGACGGCGATGATGTTCATGCAGACCCGCAAGGAACTGCCGTTCACCTACCGGGCCCTGCTGCACTTCTCGCTGAGCGGCGGCGGCAGCGCCTTCGACATCCAGCCGTTCTCGGACAAGCAGGGCGAGGCCGAGGTCCTGATCCGGCCCGGCAGCACCTTCGACCTCGGTGAGCGCCTGAACCGGGAGTCCGCGGCGCGGGAGTCGTTCGTCCAGATCGAGGCCACCGAGCGGGTCGCGCCCCCGCCGTTCCCGAAGACCGAGGACGCCGACCTGCGCCTGCACGCGGCCCTCGCCAAGCTCGCCAACGTCCCCGAGCTGCGCACCCACGACGACCTGTGGCCGCTGGCCCAGTACATCGGGGCCGACCACGTGCGACCGTTCGCCGACCGGGTCACCGACCTGGTCTCGGGGGAGGCGGCCCGGCGCGAGGCGAGCATGAACGCCTGGCGCACCGCCAAGCTCGCCCAGGAACTCCAGCGGGGCACCGAGGGGATCACCCTCCAGCACCTCACCGAGCTGCGCCGGACGGCCGACGTCGTCCGCGCGGCGCTGGGCCTGCCGGCCGACCACCAGGTGACGGTGGAGAACCTGGCCGCCTACGTCCGGCGGTTGAAGGGGCAGACCGGCGGTACGGTCGGAGCGGACGAGCTGAGGGCCCTGATCGACACGGTCGACCGGCTCAAGCGACCCGGCCACGCGGTGACCCCCATCGAGGTGGAGCGGGGCTGGCGGGACCCCGGGTACGAGCCCGACCCGGGCCTGACCGAGCTGGCGTCCTCGACGCTGTACTGGGTCGGCGACCGGCACGCCGACTGGCGGACGCTCACCGAGTCGGTGTTCCCGCACCTCCCGCGTGCGAACGACTTCCTCAACCTGGCCATGCACACCACCGAGGGCGTGCCCGTGCTGGGCCACGTCGTGGTCGCCCCGGCCGACATCGCCGACGGGCTGCTCAAGCTCCACGAGGAGGGCGGCTGGGACGGCGTGAAGCCGGTGCGCTTCATCGCCTGCGACCTCAACGTCCAGCCGGACCGCTCGTACGTGCGCGAGGTCATGGAGCACGTGTGGGCCCGGCTGCCGGAGGCGGTGGCCTACGCCGCCGACGGCCGGGTCTGGTTCGTCCCGCCGGTCGCCGGGGCGGGCGGCGCGCCGGGCCACCTGGTGGTCACCTCCCACGTCGGGATGGACGCGCAGGGCCGGCCGAGGATCGTCCAGGGCGGCAGCTGGTTCAAGCTCACCGCGACCAGGACCGAGAACGTCGGAGCCTACCTGGACGGCGACGGCAGCACGGCGTACCCGCAGGAGGCCCCGGACGCCGTGCACGGCGAGATCGCCGGAGCGGTGAAGTTCGCCACCGACACGACGCTCGACCAGCTGCCGCACACCGATGACGGGCCCGCGCACACCGATGACGGGTCCGCGCACACCGATGACGGGCCCTCGTCCGCCGTGCCGCCGGACGAGGGGCAGGGGCCGACCCCGCCGCCCGGGTCCGAGGCCCTCGCGCCCTCCGGCGCCCAGCCGCCGCCCACGGCGGTGGCCGTCCGGCACGCGGTCTTCGACGAGCCCCGGTACCGGCAGCACGCCGAGGACTTCGAACGCGCCCTGGGGGAGTGGACGGCGAGCGACCCCCGGGTGCTCGCCCGGGCCCGCGAGGCGCTGCGGCGGATCGCCGAGGAGACCGGCGCGCAGGGCACCGCCGACCTCGTCGCGGGCGGGAGCCTGCACGAGGTGATGCGGGAGTTCCACCGGCTGGCCGGCGACGAGCGGTTCGGGGCCGGCCGGCCCGAGGCCCCGGAGGGCGGCCCCGCCCTCCACCCGGACCCGCGGGAGCGGGGCCTCCGTACCGTCGGCGGCACGGCCTCGCACGCCGCGGCCGTGGCGGTGCACGCGTACCGGCTCCTCGGGCAGGGCGACCACGACCTGTTCGCGCGGGCCCTGTACGGCTGGCTGCTGCCGGGCGGCGAGCACGCGCTGCACGAGGTGGTGGCGGGCATGCGGCTCGGCGGCGCCTTCCCCGGGCACCGGTACGAGGACGGTGCCGGGCTGTACCGGGACGTGCCCGGCGTCCCGCCGGCGGAGCTGCGCCCGCCGGTCGAGAACTGGGACGGGCCGGTCAGGCCCGCGTTCGACCACCCCGCGCCGGAGTCGCTGACGGCCGGGCTGCCGCACGAGCGCACCTACCTGGAGTGGGCCGCCACCTCGCGGGAGGTGACCGGCGAGGTCCTGGCGGAGGCGCACGCGCGCTGGGAGGCGCTGACCGGGACCGACCCGCAGTCGGGACTCGGGGCGCCCCCGTACCTGGCGTGGATGGCCCGCAACGGCGTCACCCGGGCGACGGACGTGACCGACCTGCTGGGCCCCGCGCACTTCGCGGCCCTGTACACCTACACCGGCCCGGCCTACTCGCTGATCAACGTGCTGCTGGAGCACCAGGGCGCCGATCCCGTGCCCGCGCTCCGCGGGAAGATCGCGGCACTGATCGCCAAGAGCTACCGGAACCCGGGCACCGCCCTGCCGAGGTCGATCACCGAGCTGCCGGAGCTGCGCGAGGGCATGCGGGCGAAGGCCCAGCCGTGGAGCCTCGCCGAGTCGCTGACGGACCGTCAACTCTCGGACATCCAGCGGGAGATGGCCCTGCACAGCCATCTGCTGGCGGACGCCCTGGCGCTGCTGCCCGCGGCGCGCGGCACGCTGTACCGGGGTGACGGCACCCTGGAGGACCCGATGCGGCCGACCGGCCGCCCCGGCGGCTCCGGGTACGGCGGCGACGTCATCCGGACCCGGACCTTCGCCAGCTTCAGCACCGACGAGGCCACCTCGCTCGGCTTCATGAAGCGGTACGACGGCGAGGACGAGCACCGCGTCCTGCTGGAGCTGGAGGCGACCGGCCTGCACGGCCGGGACATCGCGGCGTTCTCCTCGCACATGGAGGAGGACGAGGTCCTCTTCCTGCCCGGCGCCCGGATCGAGGTCGTCGAGCGGACGCTGACGAGCACCGAGGACGGCGTCGGCTACGTCCGCCTCAGGGCGCGGGAGACGGCGTCCGAGGAGACGGACAACACGGCCCCCGCGACGGCGCCGCAGCGCACCGGGGCCGGCCCGGACCTCACCGGGCAGCTGCTCGGCCACACCATCACCGACGGCACCGGCCGGGAGACCGGGCAGGCGCACTTCGACGAGGCCGACTGGTCGAAGCGCTCGGCGCTGTACCCCGAGCTGAGCGAGTTCACCACCTTCGTGCCGCGCTCCGCGGACGGCTTCGCGACCGGGGCGCCGCAGCAGGTGCCGTGGGACGGGAAGCACACCTACTTCTTCGCCGCGCACGCCGGTCCGGACGGGTTCGTCCTCCCGCTGGCCGACGGCACCAAGGCCCACGGGGTCACCGGCACCGAGGTCGGCGCGCTGCTCAAGCGCCGGCTCGCCGACCTCGCGCTGAAGGCGGCCGACGCACAGGTCGACGCCCACGTCGACGCCCCCGCCGACGCGCGGACCGACGCGGCCGGCGGCCCGGCCCGCCGGCCCGCCTCGATCACACTGCTCGGCTGCGAGTCCGCCGAGCACGCCCAGGCCGTCGCCCGGCAGACCGGCCTGCCCGTCCACGCGCCGACCGGCCGTACCGGGGTCAGCGGCAGTCCCGCGGGCCCTGACAGCCCGTCGACCGCGAGCCTGTACGTCAAGTCGGGACCGGACGGGTCGCCGGGGCGGTTCCGGACCTTCCACCCGGACGGCCCGGGCGACACCGGGGGAGGGACGCCCCCGCCGTCCGGCCCGGGCGCGGGCCGCGCCGGCGGACCCGCGGCGCCGACGGAGCGCGCGCTGGACAACACGGGGGAGGGCGAGGAGGCCTCCCCGTCCGGTCCGCAGATCGTCGAGTACCCGACCGGGGAGAGGATCGAGTACTACCCGGACGGCCTGCAGGTCCACCACCTGGCGGACCGGGTGGTCGAGTACTACCCGGACGGCGTGGAGGTCGAGCACTATCCGGGCGGTCGGCAGGTCCACCGCCTGGCGGACCGGGTGGTCGACTACCGCGCGGACGGCATGGTGGTCGAGCACCATCCGGACGGCCGGCAGGACACCTACGACCCGGAACGGCGGCTCGTCGAGCGGTACCGCCCGTCGGCGGACCACGACGACCACGGGCCCGGCATCCGCCCGCTCGACACCCTGCTCGCCGAGCGGAACGTCGTCCGGGACCCCGACACCGGCGAGCCCCGGCTCCCGTACGTGCCGACCGACGAGGTCCCGCACGTCGCCCTGTGGCGGCCCGAACGCCCGGTGGCGACGGAGGAGCACGTCGACCTGACGGCGCTGGAGGAGGTCCAGTCGGTGCCCCTGCTGTGGCGGCACGACCAGGGCCACCTCTACCGCTGGGAGCGGCAGCGCTCCGGCCTGGTCGACTACCCGGAGATCTTCGAGACCGGGCTGTGGCCGCGGCAGGCGAACCGCCACCCCGACCTCCAGGACTACGTGGGAAGCAACGAAGAGTCCTCGCTGGTGAGCACGACCCGGTCGCGCACCGCCCAGCACGTGGACTGGGGGACCTGGTACCGCTACGTCATCGACGCGCCGGGAGGCATCGACGTCCGGGAGACCCTGAACCGTCCGGGCCTCTCCGAGGAGGAGCAGGAGGTCGCGTTCCCCGGGGGCGTCGACGGCCGGTACATCGTCGGCGTCGAACTGGTGCGGGGCACCGAACTGGACGGGGCGACCGGCCGGTACACGGAGACGGTCGAGTTCATCCCGAACGAGGGCTACTGGCCCGCGCACCGGCCCACGGAGCAGATCGAGACGATGCAGCCTCCGCGGCCCGGCTCGGAGCCCGGCTCGGAGACGGGCGAGCACCCGGCCGACCACGCCGCCGACCACTCCGCCGACGAGTCCGCCGACTCCGCGGACGAGTCCGCCGACCAGTGGAGCGACCACTCGGCCGACGACATCGAGAGCGTCCTGAACGGCCTCGGCGGCCTGAGCGTCCGGAACGCCGCCGACGACTCCGCCGTCGGGTCCGACAC
This sequence comes from Kitasatospora sp. NPDC004799, assembly GCF_040609095.1. Taxonomy (NCBI): domain Bacteria; kingdom Bacillati; phylum Actinomycetota; class Actinomycetes; order Kitasatosporales; family Streptomycetaceae; genus Kitasatospora; species Kitasatospora sp. NPDC004799. Next base: position 3,107 of record NZ_JBEXJK010000079.1, on the reverse strand, counting down.
CGACAACAGCGCGGTCCCGCCGGGCGGCGGCCACCCGCTGGTGCTGGACCAGACGGACCCGGCCGTCTGGGCCGACCCGGCCACCTGGGCCCACTTCGGCGTCGGCGGCGCCCAGGCCGCGGAGCTGTTCTGGCACCACGGCGGCTGGACCATGGACACCGCGGAGTTCGACGCGATGCCGCGGGCGTTCCGGGAACGCCTCGCTCAGCTGGAGCTCTTCGGGCCCGACCACGAGCGGCACGCCCGCGACGCCCACTACGACGGGCCGGGCCTCGAACCGATGGCGGAGCTGGTCCGCGGGCTGAGCGCGGCGGAGCAGCAGGCGCTGGAGTTCTACACGGCCCCGAGCGAGACCGGGGACGGCGAGGTCGCCGAGCAGTTCTCGTACTTCGAGGTCAAGCAGACCCGGTGGCAGCTGACCGCCCAGGGGCTGGACCACACCGCGCTGCCGCCGGGCGCGATGCGGCACGTCATCGAGCAGCTCGACAACGCCATCGAGCAGAGCCCGGTGACGGGGGACCTGGTGGTCAGCCGGGGCGCGCCGTACGTCGGGCAGGGGCTGCACCCGGACACCCTGCGGGTGGACCAGGTCGTCGTCGAGCCCACCTACGTCTCGGTCTCGGCGGGCAGCCGGCTGCACGGGGCGTTCGGCCAACGGCTCATCCGGCTGTACCTGATGCTGCCCGACCGGACCCCGGGGGCCTTCCTCCGGGAGGTCTCGCACAGCCCGGCCGAGAACGAGATCCTGCTCGGCGCCGGGCTGCGCTGGTGGCCCGTCCGGATCATCCCCCCGGAGCACCCGCTGCCGGGGCCGCTGGACGGCGGCGAGGCGGACGTGCCCCCGGAGAGCCAGTGGATCGTCTACGGCAGGGTGGAGGCGCCGTACCACAGTGACGGGGACTCCGACGCGATGGAGGACGTGTCGGGGGCGCCGTTCGCCCCGAACCCCGACTACGGCCTGCCCGCCGACTGACCGACCCCGCCCACCGCAGGAAGGACCGCCATGACAGCTCCCGGACCGGGCCCCGACGAACCGTCGCCCGCCGCGCCCCCGCCGGCCCCCGCGCCCCCGCGGTCCGCCGTGCCCCCGCCGGCCCCCGAGCCGGTGCCCGAGCGGATCCTGGCCGCCGCCAGGGCCGCGCCGGGCCAGTGGATCGGGCTGGTCGACCCGCACTGGCAGGGCGCGGGGGAGCCGCCGGACTGGGCGGTGATCGGCCGCTGGCGCGCGGGCGAGGACGGCTCCGTCGAGGAGTTCGCGCCGAACGAGGCGTACCGTCCGTCGCCGCTGGCCCTCGACTGGCCCGCGCCGACCGACCCGGTCGACGCCGCCGTCCGGCTGGCCGCGACCGGGTACGGGCCGAGCGGCGACGTGTACCGCGCGCTCGCCTCGGCCCGGGTCGCCGTCATGCTGGACGACTCCGGCAGCGTCGGCGGCTTCGGACTGCCGGACGGCGAACCGGCCGTGGTGGTGTTCTCCGCGCGGTCCTGGCTGGAGGCCGCGGGAAGCCCCGCGCACGCCGTGGTCGCCCCCGGCACGCTGCTGGAGCGGCTGCCCCCCGGCCTCGGGATCGTCGTCAACCCGGGGGCCCCGGCCGCGATGCGGCTGGAGCCCGGCGGCCTGTGGGACGCCCTGGAGGACCGGGACCGGGCCGAGGACCGGGGCGGCCCGCTCCGCCCGTTCGGCTGAGGCCGCGTGGCCCCGGGCGGCGAAACGCGCGGGCCCGCCACCGGCGACGGTGACGGGCCCGCGGAGCCGTGTCCGGCTCAGCCGCCGAGGCCGCGCAGGGCGTGGTAGACGCCGCAGGCCTGGAGGGCCAGCGGCAGCAGGGAGAGCGCGCAGAGGGTGTGCAGGATGTCCGCGATGCGGCCCCAGTACGGGAGCAGCCGGCGGCCGGGCACGGTCCAGGCGACGACGAGCAGCGCGGCCGTCACCGTCAGCACGGCGCCGAGCAGCGCCAGGCGCCCGGTGGTGGAGGCGCCGGCGGCGGCGCGGGTGAGCAGCGCCAGGCCGCCGAGGACGCCGGGCAGCAGGATCGCCAGCCGCTGGCGGATGCTGCCGACGGCCCGTCCGTGCAGCAGGAGCAGCAGGCTCAGCGCGCCCGCCTCGGCCGGCCCGGCCCAGCCGTCGGCGAACGGCAGGACCAGCAGGCAGACCGCGCAGACGGCGGCGATCGCGGTGTGCAGGGCCATCAGGTAGTCGTCGGCGACCAGGGCGCGGGGCAGCACGGCGGAGGCCGGGACCGGCTCGATGTTCTCCTGGAGCTCCTCCGCGTTGCGCGGCAGCATCGGCAGCCGCAGCCCGGACAGCCGGAAGGCCAGCGAGGGCACGAAGGCGCCGACCAGCACGGCCACCACCGCGACCACCGCGACCAGTTCGGCGAGCGTCACCCCGGAGAGCACCAGCAGGCCCGCCAGCACCCCGAGCAGGGCGACCAGCGCCACCCCGAGGAACAGCGGCGCGGCCGCCCCCACCGCCGCCAGGGCCAGCACCGCCGCCCCGGCCCCGGCCGAGGAGGCCGCCAGGATCCGGGCGCCGAGCAGCTCGCCCCCGCCGGAGCCGGCGGCCCCGCCCGGCCCGGTTGGCAGCAGCAGCGCGGCGAGCGCCAGGTACGGGACGGCGGCGGCGCCCAGCGCGGCGCCCGCGCCCGCGTCGGCCATCGCCCGGGAGGCGCTGGCCGCGCCGAGCAGCAGCAGGAGGGCGACGGCCGCGGCGGCGGCCTCGCGCGGGGCGGCCGGGCCGGGCAGCGCCAGCAGCACCCAGCCGGCCGCGAGCGCGGTCAGCGCCAGCGCCACCGACAGCACCCGGGTCAGGGCCGGGCGCCAGGTGTCGCCGCGCTCGTGCACGCCGGTGGCGACGCCGTCCACCAGGTCGTCGAAGTGCACCGTCGGCAGGGCCTCGTGGCGGGCCCGCAGGTACAGCGCGTCGCCGTCGTGCAGGCCGAGCGCCTCGGCGGTGCGCTCCTCGTCCAGCGGCTCCTCGCCGAGCCGCTGGAGCACCCAGCCGCCGTGCTCCAGGCCCTCCTCGGCGAGCTCGGGCCCGGCGTGCCCAGACGTGGAGTTCGGCCTGGCCGCCGGCCGCCCAGATGCGGGTGGCGTAGTCGGTGTCC
>NZ_JBEXJK010000078.1:0-25976 GCF_040609095.1 Kitasatospora sp. NPDC004799 | reverse complement strand
TCTTTACCCCGCGCGCGGGGGGTCCCTCTCCGCCCTCCGGGGGGCGTTCCCCCGGGTGGGGGCCCCGCACCCGCTGCGGGGGGGGGGCCCCTCCGCGTGCTGCGCGCTACTTGGCGACCTTCATGGCGTCGCGGATCGCCCGGGTCTTCTCCGCGGCCTGGTCCGGGGTGATGCCCTGGCCGCCGGTGTCGCCGGTGGCGGACAGGCTCATCTTGGTGAAGGTCACCCGGCCGTAGGTGGACTTGTCCGCCCACACGCAGACCGTCGAGCCGGTCTTGCCGGCGAGGACGCTCATGACGCCGCAGCTGAGCTTGCCCGCGGAGGCGCGGCTGTCCTTCGCCGGGTAGTCGGCCATAGGCGTGGTCCAGGTCGCCGCGCCGCTCGAGGACTTCGACTCGGTGATGATCTGGTCCGGGTCGTTGATGTCCCCGTAGATGCCGATCACCGACAGCGAGTCCACGTTCTTGACGTCGGTGCCCTTGCTGTAGCTGGCGACCACCGCGTGCAGGTCCTTGCCGACCTTCGCGACGTCGGGCTTGCTCATGTCGGCGGCCTCCTCCTTCGCCGACTTCTGGACGTAGCCGTCCAGCAGCGTCTGCGGGGCGCTGAGCTTGTACTGGCCGCCCGCGTCGCTGCCGCCGAGGAACTTCCACGCGGCGAAGCCGCCGCCGCCCAGCACCAGCGCGCCGATCACCAGACCGATCACCAGGCCGCCCTTGCCCTTCGGCGGCGGCGCCACCGGGTAGCCCGGCTGGCCGTAGGGCGCCTGCGGCGGCACGCCGTACGGCTGCTGCGGCGCTCCGTACTGGGGCTGGGGTGCCCCGTAGGGCTGCTGCTGGGGGTAGCCGTACTGCGGTTGGGGCTGGGGCGCTCCGTAGGGCTGCGGCGGCTGGCCGTACTGCGGCGGGCCGCCGTAGGGCTGCGGCTGTCCCTGCGGGTACTGCTGTCCCTGGCCGTACATCTGCGTCCGTGCTCCCCCGCCGCACCTGCGGCCTGTCGTCGTGGTGTCCAGTCGTTCCGTGCCCGTCCGGTCCGCCGGACGAGTGCCCGGGCACGCTACCGCACGGTGCCCGGCCGGGGCCCGCCCGGGCGCGGCGGGTCCGCGGACCGAAAGCGGTTCGTGACCCACCCCCCGGTTACGTAAACTGTGCGTCGTGACCGACACGACGAACCAGCGCCCCGTGAGCACCTTTGCCGGGGACGATGCGGCAACCCTCCCGACGACCTACACCCCCGCGGACGTAGAGGGCGAGCTGTACGAGCGCTGGGTAGACCGTGGGTACTTCACCGCCGACGCGAAGAGCGACAAGCCGGCGTACACGATCGTCATCCCCCCGCCGAACGTCACCGGTGCGCTGCACCTGGGCCACGCCTTCCAGCACACGCTGATGGACGCGCTGACCCGCCGCAAGCGGATGCAGGGCTTCGAGACGCTCTGGCTGCCCGGCATGGACCACGCGGGCATCGCCACCCAGAACAAGGTCGAGCAGCAGCTCGCCGAGTCCGGCCTGTCCCGGCACGACCTGGGCCGCGAGGCCTTCGTCGAGAAGGTCTGGGAGTGGAAGCGGAACTACGGCGGCCGCATCCTCGGCCAGATGCGCCGCCTCGGCGACGGCGTGGACTGGTCGCGCGAGCGCTTCACCATGGACGAGGGCCTGTCCCAGGCCGTCCAGACCATCTTCAAGAAGCTCTTCGACGACGGCCTGATCTACCGCGCCGAGCGCATCATCAACTGGTGCCCGCGCTGCCTCACGGCGCTGTCCGACATCGAGGTGGAGCACGAGGAGGTGCCGGGCGAGCTGGTCTCGATCCGCTACGGCGAGGGCGACGACTCGCTCGTCGTCGCCACCACCCGGGCCGAGACGATGCTGGGCGACACCGCGGTGGCCGTCCACCCGGAGGACGAGCGGTACAAGCACCTGGTCGGCCGGACCATCAAGCTGCCGCTGACCGACCGGGAGATCCCGGTCGTCGCGGACGAGCACGTCGACCCGGAGTTCGGCACCGGCGCCGTCAAGGTGACGCCCGCGCACGACCCGAACGACTTCGCCATCGGCCAGCGCCACGACCTGCCCAACCTGACCGTGATGGACGAGCGCGGTGCGATCACCGTGCACGGCCCCTTCCTCGGCATGGACCGGCTGGAGGCCCGCTCGGCCGTCGTCGGCGCGCTGCGCGAGCAGGGCCGGATCGTCGCCGAGAAGCGTCCGTACATGCACGCGGTGGGCCACTGCTCGCGCTGCCACACCGTGGTCGAGCCGCGGCTGTCGCTGCAGTGGTGGGTCAAGGTCGAGCCGCTGGCCAAGGCCGCCGGCGACGCCGTCCGCGACGGCAAGGTGGAGATCCACCCGAAGGAGCTGGAGCGCCGCTACTTCGACTGGGTCGACAACATGTACGACTGGTGCATCTCGCGCCAGCTCTGGTGGGGCCACCGGATCCCGGTCTGGTACGGCCCGAACGGCGAGGTCGTCTGCGTCGGACCGGACGAGCAGCCGCCGACCGGCGAGGGCTGGGTCCAGGACCCGGACGTCCTGGACACCTGGTTCTCCTCGGGCCTGTGGCCGTTCTCCACGCTCGGCTGGCCGGAGAAGACCGCCGACCTGGAGAAGTTCTACCCGACCGACGTCCTGCTGACGGGCCACGACATCATCTTCTTCTGGGTCGCCCGGATGATGATGTTCGGCCTGTACGCGATGGACGGCGAGGCGCCGTTCAAGACCGTCGCCCTGACCGGTCTGGTGCGCGACGAGTTCGGCAAGAAGATGTCGAAGTCCTCCGGCACCGCCGTCGACCCGCTGGACTGGATGGACGCCTACGGCGCCGACGCCGTCCGCTTCACCCTGGCCCGCGGTGCCAACCCCGGCGCCGACGTGCCGATCGGCGAGGACTGGGTCAAGGGCTCGCGCAACTTCTGCAACAAGATCTGGAACGCGACCCGCTTCGCGCTGATGAACGGCGCCACCGTCCAGGGCCCGCTGCCCGCGCCGGAGGAGCTGACCGCGGTCGACCGCTGGATCCTGTCGCGGCTGAACGCCACCGTCGCCGAGGTGGACGCGCTGTACGAGGACTTCCAGTTCGCCAAGGCCACGGACGCGCTGTACCACTTCGCCTGGGACGAGGTCTTCGACTGGTACGTCGAGCTCTCCAAGACCACCCTGGGCAAGGGCGGCCCGCAGGCGGACGCCTCGCGCCGGGTGCTCGGCGAGGTCCTGGACGTCACGCTGCGGCTGCTGCACCCGGTCGTCCCGTTCGTCACCGAGGCGCTGTGGACCGCGCTCACCGGCGCCGAGTCGCTGGTCGTGACCGAGTGGCCGAAGGACAGCGGCTACCGCGACGCGGCCGCCGAGTCGGAGGTCGCCACGCTGCAGCAGGTGGTCACCGAGGTCCGCCGGTTCCGTTCGGACCAGGGCCTCCAGCCCGCGCAGCGCGTCCCGGCCCAGCTGGAGCTGGCCGGCACGGTGCTGGCCGTCCACGAGGACGCGATCCGCTCGCTGCTGCGGCTGACCGTCCCCGAGGAGGGCTTCGCGGCCACCGCCTCGCTGCCGGTCGCCGGTGCCACCGTCGCGCTGGACCTCTCCGGCACCATCGACGTCGCGGCCGAGCGCAAGCGCCTGGCCAAGGACCTCGCGGCCGCCGAGAAGGAGAAGGCGCAGACCACCGCCAAGCTCGGCAACGAGGCGTTCCTCGCCAAGGCGCCGGACGAGGTGGTCGCCAAGATCAAGGCCCGCCAGGAGACCGCCGAGGCCGACATCGCCCGGATCGCCGCCCAGCTCGCGGCGCTGCCGCAGGGCTGAGCCGCCGGCCGCACGGCAGGGGCCGTACTCCGCGACACGCGGGGTGCGGCCCCTCGGCGTTTTCCGGCTCCGGTTCCGGCGGGGCGGGCGGCCGGCTTCCCGGAGCGCTTTCCTTACACCAAATAGCCCAGGAACATTGCTCCCTTCCGGCGAATTATCATCCTGCGACCGGGTGAGGTCCTATTCCGAGCGAATTGATTCCGGTCTTGCCCGCGCGGGTTCGCGGAAGTTTGCAGGTGCGCTGTGTACCGTGTGCACGGAGTTTCCGAATGGGCGTTTTTGCTGAGCGTTCTGCTGAGCGACGGACGGGAGGGCACGGCGTGGTGGTGACCGAGGAGTTGGTCGACGAACTGCCTGCCGAGGCGGTCGAGGAGGCCAAGGCGAGGGCGGCGACCCTGCTGCTCGCGTTCCGGCACGGCAACCAGCTCGCCTTCGACCACGAGCTGGACCTGCTGTTCGCCGAGCACGCCGAGCGCGAGGTGACCACCCTGCTCACCTGGATCGCCGCCGAGGCCGTCCGCAAGGCGTACGCCCCCGAGGTCGGTGACAAGGTGCTGCGGGCGATGGCCCGGCGCGCCCCGGAGGACACCGGCGGGGTCGAGGTGGACGAGGAGACCGCGAGCGCCGCCCAGCTGATCGAGGCGGTGGCGGCCGGCGAGGTGGCCGAGGTCCGCGGCCTGGTGGCGGCAACGCCCGACACCACCTTCCTGCTCGGCGGTCTGCTGCAGGGCGTCGCGATGATGCTGCCGCTGCTGCCGGACGGCGAACTGGCCGAGATCACGGCCGAGTTGCGCCGTCGGCACGGCGGTGCCGCGCACGTGCCGGAGGCCCGGGCCGGGGTCTGACCCGGGCCGCCGGCACGTGGGCAGGGCCGGTTACGGCATGGCGTGCAGGTGCGAGCCGATGGTGTTGGCGACCGGGTTGCCCGCCTTGGCGTCCCAGTTGGTCGACCAGGTCATCGCGCCGCCGATGCCGGGCCACTTGGTGTCCGGCTTGAAGCTGCCGCAGTTGGTGCCGGAGGCCAGGCAGTCCAGCGCGTTGTCGACGGTGGCGGCGGCGAGGTACCCGCCGCCCGCGGCGCTGGTGGAGGCCGGCACCCCGAGGCCCACCTGGTCGGGCCGCAGCCCGCCCTTGAGCTGGATGCAGGCCAGCGCGGTGAGGAAGTTCTCGGTGCCCTGGGAGTAGACGTTCCCGTCGCAGCCGTTCATCGCACCGGAGTTGTAGTACTGCATGTTGACGATGGTGAGGATGTCCTTCACGTTCAGCGCCAGTTTGAAGTACTCCATGCCGGTCGACTGCATGTCGATCGTCTGCGGCGCCATGGTGAGGACGAACCCGCTCCCCGCCTTCGCCGCCAGGGCGTGCAGCGCCTGGCCCATGAAGGTGGAGCTGATGCCGTTCTCGAGGTCGATGTCGATCCCGTCGAAGCCGTAGCTCTGCATCAGTGCCCAGGCGGTGCCGGTGAAGTTCGCGGCGGAGGCGGAATCGCCGACCCAGACCGTGCCGTTCTGCCCGCCGACCGAGAGCACCACCCGTTTCCCGGCCGCCCGCTTGGCCGCGATGTCGGCCTTGAACTGGGCGTCGGTGTAGCCGCCGAGGCGGGAGGAGAGGGCGGGGTCGAGGGTGAAGCTCAGCCCGCCGCGGGTGGCGGTGGCGTCCGCGAAGGAGACCGCGATGATGTCGTAGGCGGCCGGGACGTCGCTGATCCGCTGGACGGTGGCGCCGTTGTCGAAGTTCTGCCAGTACCCGGTGAGGATGTGCTTGGGCAGGCCCGGGGGCTTGGTCGGGGTCGACGTCGCGGTGGCCGTCGCGGTGGGGCTGCCGGGGTCCGTCGGGGTGGCCGTCGGGCTCGGCGAGGCGGTGGCGGTGGCGGTGGCGGTCGGGCTCGGGGAGGGCTGCCCGCCGGGCCCGAGCAGCGAGACGTCGTCGGCGGCGAAGGCCGGCTGCCCGTACCAGCCGTGCAGGTAGACGGTGACGCTGGTGGTGCCGGGGCCGGTGGTGAAGCTCGTGCTCAGCTGGGTCCAGCCGGTGCCCGGGGTCCAGGTGCTGGGGTCGGTGCCGCCGGTGCCGCGGGCGCCCAGGTAGACGTACGAGCCCTGCACCCAGGAGCTCAGGGTGTACGAGGAGGAGGGCTTCACCGCGACGGTCTGGGTGCACTCGCCGGTGTCGGCCGCGCCCGGGGCGGACTGCAGGGCGTAGCTGCCGGAGTGGACGGTGGTGTTCTGGACCGTGCCGCTCGAACAGGTCCAGCCGGACAGGTTCCCGCTCTCGAAGCCGCCGTTGGTGATCAGGTCGGTGTCGGCGGCGTGGGCGCCGGTGCCGCCGGCCAGGACGAGCCCGCCCAGGCCGATGACCAGGGCGCTCGCTCCGGCGAGCAGTGAGTGGACGGCGCGCGGGCGCCGGTGTCGGGCAGGTGGCATGACTCCGTCTCCAGTGGGGGAGGCCCGGCGGCGCCTCGTGGGGGAGGTCGCCGTCCGGGGTGTCGATGGTGCGCGTGGGAGCTACCGACAACTCAAGTCCCGGTCGGGAACGGAGACTTGCCTCACAAGGTGGAGTAGACCAATTCTGCTGTCAAGGGGGCCTCAGGCGGCCAGCAGCTCGGACCCGGCCGACCCGACTCCGGCCGACTCGGCGATCGCCGCGGTCAGTGCGGCGATCCGGGCCGAGGCCAGGCCGTCGCCGTACGGGCTCGGGGTGGCCGCCAGCCGGGCGAGCCGCTCGGGGGTGTCGGAGAGCCAGGCGCGGGCCAGGGTGCCCAGCTCCTCGCCGGGCCGCACCAGCGCGGCGAAGCCGGCCGCCACCGCCTCCGGGCGCTCGGTGGAGCGGCGCACCACCAGCAGCGGGCGGCCGAGGACGGTGCACTCCTCCTGCACGCCGCCGGAGTCGGAGACCAGCAGCGCCGCGTGGCTCGCCAGGCCCAGGAAGTCGCCGTAGCCGACCGGACCGGTGACGGCCAGCCGCTCCAGCAGGCCGTCCAGGCCGAAGCGCTCGACGGCGGCCCGGGTGCGCGGGTGCATCGGGAACAGCACCGGGGTGCCGGCCCGGGCGATCCGGTCCAGTTCGGCGAGCACCGCGCCGAGCGCCTCGGCGGTGTCGGTGTTCTCCGGGCGGTGCACGGTGGCCAGCACGTACGCGTCCGGGCGCAGCCCGTGCGCGGCGAGCAGCGCGGCGCGGGCGGCCCCGTCCGGCAGCTGACGGCGGACCACCTCGACGACGGTGTTGCCGGTGAGCTCGATCCGGTCCTCGGCCAGCGACTCGGCGCGCAGGTTGGCGACGTTCTCCCCGGTGGCGGCGCAGAGCAGGTCGGAGACGTGGTCGACCATCACCCGGTTGTGCTCCTCGGGCATCGCCCGGTCGAAGCTGCGCAGCCCGGCCTCGACGTGGACCAGCGGGATCTCCCGGGCGTTGGCGGCCAGCGCCCCGGCCAGGGTGGCGTTGGTGTCGCCCTGGACGACCACGGCGGCGGGGCGGTCCTCGGCGAAGGCGGCGTCCAGCTGGCCCAGCGACTGGGCGATCTGGCCGGCCCGGGGGCGGCCGCCGACCCCGGTGAGCAGCTCGGGCTCGGGCAGGTCGAGGTCGCGCAGGAAGCGGCCGGACATCGCCTCGTCCCAGTGCTGGCCGGTGTGCACCAGCCGGGTGGCGTCGCCGAGTTCGTGGATCAGCGGGGCGAGCTTGACCAGCTCGGGGCGGGTGCCCAGGACGACGGCGACGCTGGACGGGGGCAGGCGCATGCTCATGCGGGACTCCGGGGGGAGGTGGGGGAGGGGAAGCGTGGGGGGTGTCCGCTCAGGACTCGAGCGCGGTGGGGGCGCCGAGGGAGACCTTCTCGGCGTTGCGGCGGGTCTTGGCCCAGCCGTTGCGGCCGAGCAGCATCCGGACGGCGGCCCGGGCGGCGACCACGAACAGGTGGTAGGCGTAGAGCCAGACCAGGACGCCCCAGAGCAGGCCGGTCAGCCGGCTGCGGTCGGCGTGGACGAGCCGGCGGTAGGCGAAGCCCCAGAGCACCATCGGCAGGGTGGCGAGCGCGAAGACGAGCAGCATCCACGGGCCGAACCTGAGCTGGAACTCGGCGGTCTCCTCGGGGAAGAGCACCAGCCCGGCGCCGGTGATCCCGAGCGAGAGCGGGAAGAGCAGCACCAGCAGCACGCAGACCACCGGCTGGAGGAAGGTGTACAGCACCTCGGCCTTGCCGGACACGGTGTAGTGCGGGGAGCGCAGCACCCGGCCGGTGTAGCGCAGGCACTGCATGTTGCCCTGGGCCCAGCGGGTGCGCTGGGTGAGGAAGCGGCGCAGCGAGATCAGGCCCTCCTGGGAGACGTTGGCCTCGGCGACGTGGGTGAGCCGCCAGCCGGCCAGCCGCAGGTCGAGGCCGGACTCGTAGTCCTCCAGCAGGGCGCGCTCCGGCCAGGGGCGGCCGGCCCGGCCCTCCTCGACGGTCAGCGAGTCGAGCGCGGTGAGCCGGACGAACTGGCCGTTGCCGCCGAGGCCGACGCTGCCGGTGCGGCGGCGCAGCAGCTGCATGCCGGCGTTGTTGGCCTGGAACTCGACGTCCTGCATCCGCACCAGCGCGCGGGCCAGGGCGTTGGCGGCCCGGCCGCGGCCGGGCAGCGGGAGCTCGTCGTCGGCGTTGCGCATCCGGACGCCGATCTGGACGGCGCCGGTGTCGTCCCGGCCGAGCGCCTTGGGGTTGCAGACCTGGGCGAGGGTGCCCGGGTCGAGCTGCCCGTCGGCGTCGACCACGCCGATCACCACCCGGGAGCGGTCGGTGCCCTCGGGCAGCCAGGCGGAGATCTCCCGGTAGGCGGCGTTGAGGGCGGCGCCCTTGCCGATCCGGGCGTGCGGGCGGCGGCGCTGGACCAGGTGGACCCGCGGGTCGCGGGCCGCGGCGGCGAGCACCAGCTCGCGGGTGGCGTCCTCGCTGTCGTCGTCGATCACCCAGAGGTGGGCCTCGGGCGCGCTGCTCCGCAGGCCGTCCAGGGTCTGGGTGACCACGGCCTCCTCGTCGCGGCAGGGGATCACCAGGTGCCACTGGAAGGCGGCGGGGTCGCCGGGCTCGGCGGGGCGGTTGTGCCGGAAGGCGTGGCGGGAGCCCGCCCAGTACACGAGGAAGCGTCCGAAGACCAGCGCCATGTAGCCGACGAGCGCCAGGGAGATCAGTCCGGCGCACCAGACGACGGCGTCCTGGCGAAGCACGATCCACTCGTGCAGGGCGTCGGGCATGGCGCAATGCTCCTCATGATCAAAGGCTTAGGGCTCCTGTCATCTGCGAATCGATGCTTCGTTGCGGTTCAAATCGCTAAATCAATAGTAAAGGGAGGAAACTAGGTGATCATGGGAAAGAACGGGCAAAGTGGTCGTTCTCACCCCGTGAGGAGGAGCGGCCAGCGCTCCGTAGACTGTGGTCGTGAGCGACAAGGCCGACCCGAACCCGTACACCATCCGCCCCGCCGACGGCGGCACCGGCGACGCCCTGCGCGACGTCGAGGCAGAGCTCTCCCAGCGCTGGCCGGAGAACAAGCTGGAGCCCTCGCTCGACCGGATCGAGGCGCTGATGGACATCCTGGGCCAGCCCCAGCGGTCCTTCCCCTCCATCCACATCACCGGCACCAACGGCAAGACGTCCACGGCCCGGATGATCGAGCAGCTGCTCAACACCTTCGAGCTGCGCACCGGCCGCTACACCAGCCCGCACGTGGAGTCCGTCACCGAGCGGATCAGCCTGGACGGCGCGCCGATCACCCCCGAGCGCTTCGTCGAGGTCTACCGCGACATCGAGCCCTACGTGCAGATGGTCGACGCCGCGCAGCCGGTGCCGATGTCCTTCTTCGAGGTGCTGACCGGCATGGCCTACGCCGCCTTCGCCGACGCCCCGGTGGACGTCGCCGTGGTCGAGGTCGGCATGGGCGGCTCCTGGGACGCCACCAACGTCATCGACGCCGCCGTCGCGGTGATCACCCCCATCGGGCTGGACCACACCGACAAGCTCGGCGGGACCACCGGCGAGATCGCGGTCGAGAAGTCCGGGATCATCAAGGCCGGTTCCGTCGCCGTCGTCGCCCAGCAGCAGCTGGACGCCGCCCAGACCATCCTGCGCCGCGCCGTCGAGATCGACGCCACGGTCGCCCGCGAGGGCATGGAGTTCGGCGTGATCCGCCGCGAACTCGCCGTCGGCGGGCAGCTGGTGACGCTGCGCGGACTCGGCGGCGAGGAGTACGAGGACGTCTTCATCCCGCTGCACGGCGAGTTCCAGGCGCACAACGCGGCCCTCGCCCTGGCCGCGGTCGAGGCCTTCTTCGGCGTCGGCGGCGCGCGCGGCGGGCAGCTGGACGTGGAGAAGGTCCGCCAGGCCTTCTCCGGCGTCTCCTCGCCGGGCCGCCTGGAGGTCGTCCGCCGCAGCCCCACGATCGTCCTGGACGCCGCGCACAACCCGCACGGCGCCCGCGCCACCGTGGCCGCGCTCACCGAGTCCTTCGGCTTCACCCGGCTCGTCGGCGTGATCGGCACCTCCGGGGACAAGGACGTGGCCGGCGTGCTGGAGGCCTTCGAGCCGATCCTGGCCGAGGTCGTCGTCACCCAGAACTCCACCCACCGCGCGATGGACGTCGACGCGCTCGCCGCCCTGGCCGTCGAGGTCTTCGGCGAGGACCGCGTCCAGGTCGAGCCCCGCCTCGACGACGCCATCGCCGCCGCCGTCACCCTCGCCGAGGAGGAGGGCGACCTCGGCGGCGCCGGGGTGCTGGTCACCGGTTCGGTCATCACGGTGGGCGAGGCCCGCCTGCTGCTCGGGAGGAAGTGACATGAGGACGCTCTGCTCCTCGACGCTGATCGGCGAAGCGCTGCTGATCCTCTTCGCGGCGCTGGTCGCGATGCGGCTCTCCGACGTCTCCACCGCGGAGATCTGGACCGTCAGCGGCATCGCGATGGCGCTGTGCGTGCTGCTCTGCGGCATGATCAACCGCCCCGGCGCGGTGCAGATCGGCTGGGCGCTGCAGATCGGCCTGATCGCCGGCGGCTTCGTCCTGCCGACCATGTTCGGCCTCGGCGTGGTCTTCGCCGGCCTGTGGTGGTGCTCGGTGCACTACGGCCGCAAGGTGGACGAGTTCAAGGCCGCCCGGGCCGCCGCCGAGGCCGCCGCGGTACAGGCCTGAGGCCCGGACCGGCGGACCGACACGCCGTGTACGCAAGGTAACCTCTGCCGTGTCGGCGCCCTCGTCGACCCGACCGCCCGCCGCACCGAATCCCCAGGAGACGCACCGTGTCCCAGCGCACTCTCGTCCTGCTCAAGCCCGACGCCGTCCGCCGCGGCCTGGCCGGCGAGATCATCAGCCGCATCGAGCGCAAGGCCGGCTGGCGGTTCGCCGCCATCGAGCTGCGCACCTTCGACCGGGCGACGCTGGAGCAGCACTACGCGGAGCACGTCGGCCGCCCGTTCTACGAGCCGCTGCTGGAGTTCATGACCTCCGGTCCGTCGATCGCCCTGATCGTCGAGGGCGAGGAGGTCGTCAAGGGCATCCGCATGCTGGCCGGCGCCACCAACCCGCTGGAGGCCGGGGCCGGCACCATCCGCGGCGACTACGCGACGATCACCCGCGAGAACCTGATCCACGCCTCCGACTCCCCGGAGTCCGCCGAGCGCGAGATCAAGATCTTCTTCCCCGCGCACGCCTGATCCGGCGAGCACGAACCGGGCGACACGCCCGGCGGGACGTTCGTACCGCCCCGGTCGGGACCATTGGCCCGGCCGGGGCATTCTTATCGTGAAATAGGGAACTGGCGGCGCCGACACGGCGTCCCAATCCTCGGAGATGCGATCAGGCCCCGGACAATGGACGGTATGCCCCACGTCGACGTCCGTACCGCGCGGCGTGACTACGATGGACGCGACTCAAGGGCCCGGTAAGGCAGCTCAGCTGGTCTCCGCCCAAGCGTGGGCGCGCATTCGTCCACCCCCCATGAACTCCGAGCCCGGGAAGGCACCCACACCCCATGGCGAGCAACCTGTCGTTCATCGGCCGCGACTTGGCGATCGACCTCGGAACAGCCAACACGCTGGTGTACGTCAGGGGCAAGGGCATCGTCCTGAACGAGCCGTCGGTCGTCGCGGTGAACACCAACACCGGCGGCATCCTCGCGGTCGGGGCCGAGGCCAAGAAGATGATCGGCCGCACGCCGGGCAACATCGTCGCCATCCGCCCGCTCAAGGACGGCGTGATCGCCGACTTCGAGATCACCGAGCGGATGCTGCGGTACTTCATCCTCAAGATCCACCGCCGCCGCTACCTCGCCCGCCCGCGCGTCGTGGTCTGCGTGCCCTCCGGCATCACCGGCGTCGAGCGCCGCGCCGTCATCGAGGCCTCCTCGCAGGCCGGCGCCCGCCAGGTGCACATCATCGAGGAGCCGATGGCCGCCGCGATCGGCGCGGGCCTGCCCGTCCACGAGGCCACCGGCAACATGGTCGTCGACATCGGCGGCGGCACCACCGAGGTCGCCGTGATCTCCCTCGGCGGCATCGTCACCGCCCAGTCCATCCGGGTGGCCGGCGACGAGCTGGACAACGCGATCGTCCAGCACATCAAGAAGGAGTACTCGCTGCTCCTCGGCGAGCGCAGCGCCGAGCAGATCAAGATGAGCATCGGCAGCGCCTTCGGCCTGGAGGGCGAGAAGGACGAGCACGCCGAGATCCGCGGCCGCGACCTGGTCAGCGGCCTGCCCAAGACCGTGGTCATCTCCGCCGCCGAGGTCCGCGAGGCCATCGACGAGCCGGTCAACGCGATCATCGACGCGGTCAAGACCACCCTCGACCAGTGCCCGCCCGAGCTGGCCGGCGACGTCATGGACCGGGGCATCGTGCTCACCGGCGGCGGCGCCCTGCTGCGCGGCCTGGACGAGCGGCTGCGCCGCGAGACCGGCATGCCGATCCACATCGCGGAGAACCCGCTGGACTCCGTCGCGCTCGGCTCCGGCAAGTGCGTCGAGGAGTTCGAGGCGCTCCAGCAGGTACTCGACGCTTCGCCGCGTCGTTGACAGGTCGCCGCACCGCCGGCACCACGCGACACATCCGACACTCGACCGAACGGGCCGCCGCCCGGGCCCACAGCCCCGCGCGGCGGCCAGGTACGAAGGGGCAGTACCAGCACCGTGAGGGACACACGAGAGAGCCGGCTGCTGCTCATCCTGCTGGTGGCCGTCGCCTTCGCGCTGATCACCGTGGACATCAAGGGCGGTGAGGACTCCCCGCTCGGCCCGGCCCGGCACGCCGCCGCCAGTGTCCTCGGACCGGTCGAGCGCGGAGCCGCCACCGTCGTCGACCCCGTCGCCGACACCGTCCGCGCCTTCCGGGACGCGGCCACCGACAGCGGCCGCACCGACCAGCTCGCCCGCGAGAACACCGAACTGCGGCAGAAGCTCGCCTCCTCCGACATGGCCACCGGGCGCACCAAGCAGCTGGACGACCTGCTGCGCACCGCCGGCGCCGGCGGCTACACCGTCAAGGCCGCCCAGACCATCGCGATCGGCCCGGCGCAGGGCTTCTCCTGGACCATCACCATCGACGCCGGCAGCGACGACGGCCTCACCCGCGACATGACGGTGATCAACGGCCAGGGCCTGGTCGGCCGGATCACCACCGTCGCCCCGACCACCGCCACCGTGCTGCTCGCCTCCGACCCCGGCTTCTCGGCCGGCACCCGGCTGGAGGGCACCGGCGAGATCGGCTTCGCCTCCGGCGGCGGCGACAGCCCGATGAAGGTCTCCCTGCTCAACGGCAAGGCCCAGGTCAAGGCCGGCGACCGGCTGGTCACCTTCGGCTCGCAGAGCGGCCGCCCGTTCGTGCCCGGCGTCCCGGTCGGCAAGGTCGTCGAGGTCCAGGCCAACGCCGGCCAGCTGACCAAGACCGTCCTGGTCGAGCCCTTCGTCCAGTTCACCCGGCTGGACCTGGTCGGCGTGGTGGTCGTGCCGCCGCGCGCCGACCCGCGCGACGCCGTCCTGCCGCCGGCGCCCGCCCCGGGCCAGCCGGCCGCCGCGCCCGGCCCGGCCGCCGCGCCCGGCCAGGTCCAGGCCGCCGTGCCCGCCGCCCCGCCCGCCAAGCCCACTGGGGGGAACTGAGCCATGCGCCTCGCCCGCATCCCCGTCTCCGCCGGCCTCATCCTGTTCGGCCTGATCCTCCAGGTCAGCGTGTTCGGCCGGCTCCAGCTCCCGGGCGCCACCCCGGACATACTGCTGCTCGTCGTGGTCGGCCTGGCCATGGTCTACGGGCCCACCGGCGGCTGCCTGGTCGGCTTCGCGGGGGGCCTGCTGGCCGACCTCGCGCCGCCCTCCGACCACGCGATCGGCCGCTACGCGCTGGTGCTCTGCCTGATGGGCTACGCCGCCGGGCTGCTGCGCCCGGACCACGGCCGCCAGCGCTCCGTCGGCGGCTCGCTGGTGGTGGTCGGCGCCGCGGCGATCGCCTCCACCCTGCTCTACGCCCTGGTCGGCGCCCTGGTCGGCGACACCGCGGCCCGGCACGTCGGCCTCGGCGGACTGGTGATCAGCGCCCTGCTCTACGACCTGCTGCTGGCGCCCTTCGTGGTGCCGCTGGTGATGTACCTCGGCCGCCGCTTCGGGCGCGACCCGGTGGCCGCCGCGGACGACGACGAGGGCGGCTCCGGCCTGGGCACGCTGGCCCGCTACCGCACCACCCGCGAGGCCTCGAGGGGCCCGTCGTACAAGAAGCGGCGCGTGCCCGGCTTCGCCCGCCGCCCGTAGCCGGACCGGCCCCGACCACCCGACCTCCCCGCATCCTGGAGCGCACGAGACGTGAGCAACATCCCCGAGACCGGCCGCACCCGACGGGTGACGATCCGTCTGGTGGTGCTGCAGATCCTGGTGCTGTCGCTGCTCGCCACCCTCGGCGGGCGGCTGTGGTACCTGCAGATCCGCAACGCCAAGGAGTACACCGCGAAGGCTACCGGCAACCACATCCGCGAGGTGGTCGAGCCGGCCGTCCGCGGCGAGATCCTGGACGCCTCCGGGCGGGTGCTGGCCGGGAACGAGACCCGGCTGGTGGTCTCGGTCAGCCGCACCTCGCTGCTCCAGCAGAAGGACGGCGGCAAGGCGGTGCTGGCCCGGCTGGCCGAGGTGCTGGGGATGCCGGCCAAGGACGTGCAGGAGAAGGTCCGGCTCTGCGACGCCAAGACCGCGCAGCCCTGCTGGAACGGTTCGCCGTACCAGCCGATCCCGGTCACCAAGGAGGCGACCACCCAGCAGGCGATGCAGATAATGGAGCGCCGCGAGGACTTCCCCGGGGTCACCGCGCAGCCCACCGCCGTGCGCCGCTACACCGGCGTCGAGGGCGCCAACATGGCCCAGGTGCTCGGCTACCTCTCGCCGGTCACCGACGAGGAGGTCAGCAAGACCGCCGGGAAGAGCGGCCTGGACCGCTACCTGCCGGCCGACCAGATCGGGCGGGCTGGCCTGGAGTCGGTGTACGACCGGGACCTGCGCGGCACCGCGGGCATCACCAAGCTGGAGGTGGACAACCTCGGCCGGGTGATCGGCACCGCCGGCACCGTCGCCCCGCAGACCGGCGACAACCTGGTCACCAGCATCGACGCCCGGGTGCAGAAGGTGGTCGAGGACAACCTGGCGCAGGCCATGGCCGACGCCCGGAAGACCTTCGACAAGGTCACCAACCGCAACTACGAGGCCGACTCCGGCGCCGCCGTGGTGATGGACGTGCACACCGGGCGGATCGTCGCGATGGCGAGCGCCCCGACCTACGACCCGAACCTCTGGGTGGGCGGCATCAGCGGCAAGGACTACCAGGCGCTGACCAGCAAGGATTCCAACTTCCCGCTGCTGAACCGGGCCATACAGGGCCAGTCCGCCCCCGGGTCGACCTTCAAGGTCATCTCCACCACCGCCGCCGTGCAGGCCGGCTACCCGCTGGACGGCACCTACCCGTGCCCCAAGAGCGTGGTCATCGGCGGCCGCGAGTTCAAGAACTTCGAGAGCGAGAGCTTCGGCTCCATCACGCTGGAGAAGGCGCTGGAGGTCTCCTGCGACACCGTCTTCTACGGCCTGGCGAACGACCAGTGGGTGAAGGACGGCGGCATCAAGCCGAAGAAGGAGCCGGCCGACTGGTTCTTCAAGACCGCCCACGAGTTCGGCCTCGGTGCCAAGACCGGCATCGACCTGCCGTCCGAGGTGGCCGGCCGGGTGCCGGACCGGCAGTGGAAGCAGTCCTTCTACGACAACAACAAGGACGCCTGGTGCGCGCAGGGGCAGAAGGGCGGGAACAGCTACTCCGACCAGATCGCCCGGGAGAACTGCGTCGACGGCTACCAGATGCGCGCCGGTGACGCCGTCAACTTCGCGATCGGCCAGGGCGACACCCTCGTCACCCCGGTCCAGATGGCCCGGATCTACTCGGCGCTGGCCAACGGCGGCACCTTCTACCGGCCGACCATCGCCAAGGCGGTGATAAGCCCGGGCGGGGAGCTCGTCCGCGAGATCGCCCCGCAGGCGGACGCCAAGTTCCCCGGCGACGAGAAGCTGCTGAGCTACATCAACCAGGCCACCGAGGGCGTCGTCAAGAGCGGTACCGCCGCGTGGAAGTTCGCGCAGGCGGGCTGGCCGCAGGACAAGATCGCGCTGCACGCCAAGACCGGCACCGCCGAGGTCGAGGGCAAGCAGACCACCTCCTGGCTGACCACGTACAGCAAGGACTACGCGGTCGTCATGACGATAAGCCAGGGCGGCACCGGCTCCGGCGGGTCCGGCGACGCCGTGCGCCGGATCTACCAGGCGCTGTACGGCGTGGACGACAAGGGCGGCATCGACAACTCCAAGGCGCTGCTGCCGGCGCCGCAGGCCGAGCTGCCGAAGTTCAACCCGGACGGCACCGCGATCATCAAGCCGGTCTCGTACGGCGCCGGTGCGGCTCCGTCCGCCCAGGCCCAGGCCTCGGCCCTGACCCCGGTCGTCGCGGCGGCTCCGGCCCTGCTCGACGCCGCGCAGCCGGGCCCCGCGGCGGCCTTCCTGGACGAGGCGCCGCCGGCCGACCGTCCGGTGTCGTACACCGCGGCGAACGCCGCGCTCGAACCCACGCGCGGACCGGGAAGGGGACGGGCATGACCTCCTACGGCTCGTACCGGCAGCTGCGGCTGGCCCCCCAGCGCGGCGGGGTCTCCAAGGCCCTGCTGGCCAAGGACTCCCCGCTGTGGCGGCTGGACTGGATACTGCTGCTGGCCGCGTTGGCCCTCTCGGCCGGCAGCTCGCTGCTGGTCTGGTCGGCCACCCGCGGGCGCGACTCGCTGACCCACGGGGACCCGCAGTACTTCCTGTACCGGCACCTGACCAACTTCGTGGTCGGGCTGGTGCTGTGCTCCGTGGTGATAGCGATAGGGAGCCGGCGGTTCCGCACCATCGTGCCGTTCCTGTACGTCGGCGTGATCGTGCTGCTGCTGGCGACGCTCAGTCCGCTGGGCTCGACCATCAACGGCCAGCACTCCTGGATCCAGCTCGGCGGCGGCTTCTCGATCCAGCCGGCCGAGTTCGCGAAGCTCGCGATCGTGCTGGCGATGGCGGTCGTGCTGGCGGACCAGGTCGACGCGGGGGAGCGGGAGTTCCCCTCGCACCGGGCGGTGTTCCGCGGCCTGGTGTGGGCGTGCCTGCCGATGGCGATCGTGATGCTGATGCCGGACGCCGGCTCGGTGATGGTGATGGCCGCGATCGTGCTGGGCATCCTGCTCGGCTCGGGCGCGGCGAACCGCTGGGTGCTCGGCCTGCTGCTGGCGGGCACCGCCGGGTGCGTGGCGATCTGGAAGCTCGGCGTGCTGAGCCAGTACCAGATCGACCGCTTCGCCGCCTTCGCCAACCCCCAGCTGGACCCCTCCGGCGTCGGCTACAACACCGCGCAGGCCCGGATCGCGATCGGCTCGGGCGGCCTGTTCGGCAAGGGGCTGTTCCACGGGACGCAGACCACCGGGCAGTTCGTGCCGGAGCAGCAGACCGACTTCGTGTTCACCGTGGCCGGCGAGGAGCTGGGCTTCGTCGGGGCGCTGGGGATCATCCTGCTGGTCGGCGTGATCCTCTGGCGGGCCTGCCGGATCGCCCGGCAGGCGACCGACCTGTACGGGACGATCGTGGCGGCCGGGGTCGTCGCCTGGCTGTCCTTCCAGGCCTTCGAGAACATAGGGATGTGCCTGGGCATCATGCCGGTCGCGGGCATCCCGCTGCCGTTCGTCTCGTACGGCGGTTCGTCGATGTTCGCCAACTGGGTGGCGATAGGGCTGCTCCAGGCGGTGCGGAGCCAGCGGCCCATAGCGGCCTGAGCGCGGTACGAGGCGCGTCACAGCGGGGCCGGTCCGGGATCTTCCCGGGTCGGCCCCGCGCTCGTGTCCGGGGTCGCTCCCCGCGTGCGTCGTCCCCGGCTCAGACGGCCTGGAAGCCGATCCGGGCGAGCACGCCCCAGCGGTCGGAGCGCCGGGTGAGCACGTAGACCGAGTCGAAGGCGCCGGTGCGCTCCCCGGCGTCGTCGTAGCGGGCGAAGCGGACCAGGGCGTGCACCTGGTCGGGGGAGGACTGGCTCAGCTCGACGCTCTCCCAGCCGCTGCGGGCCCAGCCGGAGCCGACCAGCTGCGCCAGCTCGGGGGCGGAGCGTTCGAGGTAGTCGGCCCGGTCCGGCCAGAGCGTCACCTCGCCCTCGTGCACCCGGAGGTGCGGGTAGTGGAGGGTGTCCGCCCAGGCCGCCAGGTCGCGGCTGTTGAGGGCGTCGAGGAAGGCGTCGAGGGCGGCGCGGGCGGCGGTCTCGTGGGCGCGGATGTCGACGGGCACGGCGGACTCCAGTGCGGGCTGCGGACGGTAGGGATGCGGCCCAGCCTCGGCCATCGGCGGGCCCGGTGGGGGCGGGCCGGGCCGATTCAGGTCCAAAGGCCGGGGTGCAGACCGTTCGTACGGCCGAAGAGCGGCCCCGGGAGTGTCGGGGAGAATCAGTGGGCGTCGGCAGGCTCACGCGCCGCGTTCAGCACGGCGTCCAGCAGGCCGGGGAAGCGCAGGTCGAGGTCGTCCCGGCGCAGCGACATCAGTCGGCGGGTGCCCTCGACCCGGGTGGTGGTGACGCCGGCCTCGCGCAGCACCTTGAGGTGGTGCGAGAGGGTCGACTTGGAGAGCGGGACGTCCAGGTCGCTGCAACACTGCTCCTCGACCTCGGCCAGGCCGGTCACGATGGAGAGGCGGGCCGGGTCGCTGAGGGCGTGGAAGATGCCGGCGAGCTGGAGGGATTCGGTGGCCGGGTGGCTGGGGGTGCGCATGGCGGCTCCTCGGTCGTCCTGGTGGTGTGACGGCTTGTTCGAACTTTTGCGTACTATCCAATCTTAGGCAATGGGGCCGGCTCGCACCGCCGTTCCCGCGGAAGGACACCGATGAGTGAGCGCCGCGAGCGAACCGCCGGGAGGTGGCCGTGGGCCGCTACGGTCTGACGCTCCCGCTGCGCGGCGTCCCGCTGCACCGCCACCGCGCCCTGGTCGAGGAACTGCCCGACCTGGGCTACACCGACGTGTGGACCGGCGAGGCGGCGGGCTACGACGGCTTCACCCCGCTGGCGCTCGCCGCGGCCTGGGCGCCGGCCCTGCGACTGGGCACCGGGGTGGTGCCGGTGCAGACCCGCGGGCCCGCGCTGCTCGCGATGACGGTCGCCTCGCTGGCCGAGGCCGCGCCCGGCCGGGTGGTGGTGGGCGTCGGCTCCTCCGGCCCGCCGTTCGTCACCCGGATCAACGGCATCCCGTTCGAGCACCCGTACCGCCGGGTCCGCGACACCGTGCGGTTCCTGAAGCAGGCGCTGGCCGGGCGGCCGGTGCGGGGCGCGTTCGACTCCTTCACCATCGAGGGGTACGCCCCGGCGCTGCGGCCGGACCCGGTGCCGCCGGTGATGATCGGCGCGCTCGGCCCGCAGATGCTGCGGCTGGCCGGGCGGGAGGCGGACGGGCTGGTGACCAACTTCCTGGCGGCCGCGGACGTGCCGCGGGTGCGGGCCGCGATGGGGGAGGAGGGCCGCGGCAAGGAGGTGGTGGCCCGGCTGTTCGTCTGCCCGACCCGGGACCGCGACCACGCCCGGTGGCAGGGGCGGCAGTTGCTCGGGCCGATCCTCAACGCCCGGACGTACGGCGGCTTCCACGACTGGCTGGGGCGCGGCGAGGAGCTGGCCGCCTCGCACGCCGCGTGGGCGGCGGGCGACTTCCACGGCGCCTGCGCGGCGGTGCCCGAGCACCTGGTCGACGCGCTGCTGGTGCACGGCTCCCCGGAGGAGTGCCGGGAGCGGGTGGCGGAGTTCGTGGCGGCGGGGGTGGACACGCCGCTGCTGGCGGTGCTGCCGGTGCCGGAGTTCGGCCCCGGGGTGGAGGGGATGCGCGACACGCTGCGGGCCCTGGCCCCGCAGACGTGACGCCGCAGCGGCGGCCGGTGGCTCAGCCGGCCGCCCGGTGTCCCGACCGGGCGTAGACCATCGCCTGGGCCCGGCTGCGCACCCGCAGCTTGCCGAGCACGTTGGAGACGTGGAACTTGACGGTCTTCTCGCTGAGGTGGAGTTCGGCGGCCATCTCGGCGTTGGACAGCCCGCCCGCGATCAGGGTGAGCACCTCCTGTTCTCGAGGGGTGAGCAGGTGGAGCAGCGGCGGGGTGTGCAGCGGCGGTCCGGGCAGCCGGCGGGCCATCTCGGTGACCACCTCGGCGGTGATCGACGGGGAGATCAGCGCGTTCCCGGCGGCGACCGCCCGGACCGCGTGCACCATGTCGGACTCGGGCCCGTCGCGCAGGACCAGGCCGCGGGCGCCGGCTCTGAGGTAGTCGAGCATCCGGTCCGGATCGCCGGGGCGGACCAGCAGGATGGTGCCGGGCTGCCCGGTCTCCCGGTCGGTGGTGAGCTTCTTGACCTCGCAGGCCTCCATTCCGGGCATGTCGGTGTCGATGACCACCACGTCCGGGCGCTTGGCGGCACAGGCCTGGGCGATCCGGGCGGTGGTGGAGAGTTCGGTCAGGGGCTGCAGTCCGGGGGAGCGCTGCAGGATGGTGCGCAGCCCGGTGCGCAGCAGCGGTGAGGCGGCGCAGATGAGCACCCGGACGGTGGGGTCGGTGGGGCCGGACGGATCGGCGGGGCGGTAGAGGGACAGGCTCATGTTCGTTCTCCTTGCCGTCGAGATTCCGGGGCTCCGGGCAGCCGTCACCGGCGGAGTGCGTGGGGGCACCTGCCGCGGGGCGGAATCGTGATGATGAGAGGAGATCTGCTTCCGGCGTCGGATCGGTGCGCGGATCGGGTGCGCGGATCGGTGCGTCGACGCGGGAGGAGGGTTCAGGGACGACAGCGGCGGCGGAGCGTCGCGCGGTCGGAAGTCGCTTCGGCGGCAGGGCCGTTGACCCGACGTTCCCGGAACATGGCAGCCATCCTAAAGATCGGCCCGAGCGGTGGTCAAGGAATCCCGGGCGGGGCCCGGTGCGATCGGGGCTACCAGGTGTCCCAGTGGGCGATCTGCTCGGTGCCGACCCGGGGGCCGGGGCGGAAGTCGGTGCCGATGGTGTGGGCCAGCGGGATCAGCGCGGCCTGGAGGACGGTCTCGTAGGGGATGCCGAGGATCTGCGCGGCCTCGCGCTCGTAGTGCAGGTGCGGGGTGGTCCAGGCGGTGCCGAGGCCGCGGGAGCGGGCGGCGAGCATGAACTGCCAGGTGGCCGGGATGATCGAGCCCCAGGTGTTGGCCTGGCCGACGAAGGAGTCGACCTCGTGCCGGCCCTCGATCCGGACGCAGGGGATCACCAGCACCGGGACCTCGTGCAGGTGGTCGAAGAGGTGCTGGGCGCTCTCGGCCAGACGGAGCCGGCGCAGCTGGTCGCCGACGGTGCGGTCCACGCCGGTGCCGACCACCTGCTGGCGGGGGCGGACCAGGCCGAGCCGGTAGAGGTCGGCGATGGCGGAGCGCTTGGCCGGGTCGGTGACGATCACGAAGTCCCAGCGCTGGCGGTTGCGCCCGGTGGGGGCCTGGGTGGCCAGGGCCAGACACTCCTCGACCAGCTCGCGCTCCACCGGGCGGGTGAGGTCCAGTCGCTTGCGCACCGCCCGGGTGGTGGTGAGGAGTTCGTCGATGGAAAGCGCGAGGGGCGGCATGAGCAGGCTCCAGCTCCGGTCGGGTCGGAAAGGGGGGTGCGGATCCTTCCGGATCCTATTGATGGTTCGAAGCTCGCGCAACATTCGAAGTCCACCTGCTGGACCTCACGGGATATCAAGTTCCGCCCTTGTGTGCCGAGTTGATTGTTCCTATGCTTCCACTATCTTCGAACATTCGAAACATGACGAGAGTGCTCGACCGCGAGAGGACGCCATGTCGCAGATCAAAGTCGAAGTCGAACCGGCCGAGGTCGGGCTGGATCCCGCGCGGCTGCGCCGGATCGACGAGTACCTCCGGGCCTACGTGGACGACGGCCGGCTGCCCGGCTGGCAGCTCGCGGTGACCCGCGGCGGGAAGGTCGCCCACCTCGCCGGGTACGGGCACCGAGACGTCGAGAACGGCCTGCCGCAGACGCCGGACACCATCTACCGGTCCTGGTCGATGACCAAGCCGGTCACCTCGGTGGCCGCGCTGGTACTGCTGGAGGAGGGCGCGATCGGCCTCCAGGACCCGGTCTCCCGGTACCTGCCGGAGTTCGCCGACGTCCGGGTCTACCAGCGCGGGCCGGCCTCCCGGCCGGTCACCGTCCCCGCCGCCGAGCCGGTCCGGATCGTGCACCTGCTCACCCACACCTCCGGCCTGACCTACGGCTTCCACCGGGCCCACCCGGTGGACGAGATCTACACCGCCAACGGCTTCGAGTGGACCACCGCCCCCGGCCTCGACCTCGCCCAGTGCGTGGCGAAGTGGGCGTCCTTCCCACTGCTCTTCGAGCCCGGCACCGCCTGGAACTACGGCGCCTCCAGCGACGTGCTCGGGCGGGTGATCGAGGTCGCCTCCGGCCGTCGGCTGGACGAGTTCCTGGCCGAGCGGGTGCTCGGCCCGCTCGGCATGGCGGACACCGGCTTCCACGTCCCGGCCGACAAGGCCGACCGGCTGGCCGCCTTCTACGTCGTCAACCCGGCGAACGGGAAGGCGGTGCGCAACGACGCCTTCGGTGGCGACGTGCTGCGCGAGCCGGACTGCCTCTCCGGCAGCTCCGGACTGGTCACCACGCTCGCCGACTACCACCGGTTCAGCCAGATGCTGCTCGGCGAGGGCGAGTACCAGGGCGTGCGGGTGCTCGGCCGGCACACCCTGCGGCACGCGCTGCGCAACCACCTGCCCGGCGGCGGCGACCTGAAGACCGTCGGGCGGCCGGTGTTCTCCGAGATGCCCACCGCCGGGGTCGGCTTCGGGCTCGGCTTCGCCGTGGTGCAGGACCCGGCGGCCGCCGGGGTGCCGGCCAGCGCGGGGGAGTACGGCTGGCACAGTGCCGCGTCCACGATCTTCTGGGTGGACCCGGTGGAGCGGCTGACGGTGCTGTTCCTGACCCAGCTGATGCCTTCCAGCGCTCACCAACTGCACGGGCGGCTGCGGCAGTTGGTCAACCAGGCGCTGGTGGACTGACCGGCGCGGCCGGTGGGTCGGCGGGCGTCGGCCGGCCGATGGACGTCGGCTGACCGATGGGCGTCGGCCGACCGGGGGGTGCCGGTCGGCCGGGGCGGGGTTCACCCGCCCGGCTGAACGGCGAGGAGCTTGCGGGTCAGCCGGATCAGCGTGTCCCGTTCCTCCGCGGTGAGCGCGGCGAACACCCGGTCCATCATCGGGGCGATGCCCGCCTCCGCCTCGGACAGGGCCCGCGCACCGGCGTCGGTCATGGTGACGGCGTAGGCGCGGCGGTCACGCGGGTGGCGTTCGCGGACCACCAGTCCGGCGCTCTCCAGGCCGTCGATGCAGCCGACCATGACGCTGCGGTCGATCCGCAGCTGCTCGCTCAACTCCTGCTGGGAGCAGGCGCCGACGGCGTCCAGCATCTTCAGCACCAGGTGCTGGGCCACCGACAGCCGGGCGCCGGTCAGCTCCTCGTCGATCGCCCGGGCGACCACCGTGGTGGCCCGGCAGAGCGCGATGTCGGGGCGCTCCCGGGTGAGCGTCGCGAAGTACTGCCGGCGCTCGCCCGCGTCGTCCGTCCGACTGGGCGAGGCGAGGCGGGGCGTCCGCGGGGCGGTGGCCATCGGAACTCCTTCTGCGGGCGGGGCCACCAGCATAACGCGTTCAGGAGATTGTTTTTCGCTAGATGTTCTTCAGAAAGGGGAATCCCATGTGCTCACCGGAGACGGTGGCCGGCGCCACCGGCCACACCGCCACTGGGCCCGCCGGTCCCGTCACCGCCGCGCCCGCCGAGGTCTCGGCGCCGCTCCCGGCCAGAGCCCCGATCAGCCTGCCGCGCGGGGCCGTCCGGGACCTCACCCACGTGGTCGGCCCGGACTGGCCGGTGTTCGAGCTGTACGTCAAACCGATGGAGATCAAGCGGCTCGCCAACCTCGCCGAGCACGAGTACAACGCCTTCGAACTCACCTACAACGAGCACATCGGCACCCACCTCGACGCGCCCTCGCACTTCGACGACGACGGCCTGGCCACCCACCAGATCCCGGCCGACACCCTGGTCGCGCCGCTGGCCGTGGTCCGGATCGGCGAGCGCGCCGCCCGCGACCACGTCACCGAACTGACCGTCGACGACCTGCTGAGGTGGGAGAGCCGGCACGGCCGCATCCCCGACGGCGCGCTGCTCGCCGTCGACAACGACTGGGCGCACCGGCTCGACACCCCCGGCGCCTTCCTCAACCTCGACCCGGCGGAGGGGCTCTACCGCTTCCCCGGGATCTCGGTGGAGGCCGCGCACTTCCTGGTCACCGAGCGTTCGGTGGTCGGCGTCGGCACCGACTCGATCAGCCTGGACCCCGGCACCCGCCCGGCCGACCCGGACACCCACCGGGTGCTGCTGCCGGCCGGCAAGTACGCCATCGAGTGCCTCGCCGGGCTCGACACCGTGCCCGACCTCGGCGCCGTGGCGGTGGTCGGCGCGCCCAAGCACCTCGGCGGGACCGGCGGCCCGGTGCGCGTGCTCGCCTTCGTCTGACCTCTGACCTCTGACCTCTGACCCCTGGCCGCTGCCCGCTGACCCTGCCCGTACGCCCGCTCACACGTACGTCCGACCACGACCGCACGTCCGACCACGACCGCACGTCCGACCGCGACCGCACGTCCGACCGCGACCACAGGAGAAGCCCAATGACCGTACAGACCGACTCGGAGTCCGTCTTCGCCGGGGCCACCGGCGAACGCTGGGAATGGAAGGAGGAGCGCTACCGCGACGGGGTGTTCAGCCACGCCGTGGACACCGAACTGCACCGGCTGCGGCTGCTGGAGTCCGTCCTGGACGAGCACACCCGCAGCCGCTTCCGGGCGCTCGGCCTGCGGGCCGGGCACCGGGTGCTGGAGGTCGGCGGGGGCGGCGGCTCGGTCGCCCGCTGGCTGGCCGGGCAGGGCGCCGAGGTCACCGTGACCGACCTCGACACCACCTTCCTGGACGAACTCGCCGCCGACGGCGTGCGGGTGCTGCGCCACGACGTCTACACCGACGACTTCCCGCCCGCCTCCTTCGACTTCATCCACGCCCGGTACGTGGTGGTCCACCTGCCCGACCCGGAGAAGGCGGTGGAGCGGCTCGTCCGGTGGCTGGCCCCGGGCGGGACGCTGGTGCTGGAGGAGCCGGCCTTCTTCCCGATCAAGGACTCGCCGCACCCCGGCTACCGGACCGTGCTGCGGGCCTTCCGCCGCCACCTGGAGACCGCGGTGGGCACCGACACCGAGTGGGCGCGCAGCCTGCCGGTGCCGCTGGAGGGCAAGGGGCTGAGCGGGCTCGGCTACGACGCGCGCTTCCAGCTGGTCACCGGCGGGGACGACGAGGCCGAGTGGTGGCGGCTCACCCTGGAGCAGACCCGGCCGGCCGTGGTGGCCGCCGGGCTCGCCACCGAGGAGGACTTCGCGGCGGCGTACCGGGAGCTCGCCGACCCGGAGTTCCGCGACCTGTCCCTCGCGGTCTTCACCGCCTGGGGGCGGCGGGACTGACGCACCCGCGGCCGTCGGCGGGCCGGTCACCCCTGCGGGGGGCGGCCGGCCCGCCGGCGTTTCCGGGGCGCGTCCTGCGGGCGCGTCGTTC
>NZ_JBEXJK010000077.1:0-26016 GCF_040609095.1 Kitasatospora sp. NPDC004799 | reverse complement strand
CGGCGTGTCGGGCTTACACCCGCGCGCGCCGCTGTGGCACGGTTGCCTTTTTGCCGGGGCCTGCGGCTGGGCGGGCTGCGCCGGAGCGGGGGCGGCCGGGGCCGCCGGAGTGGCGGGTGCCGCCGGGGTGGTGGGCGCCGCGGGGGTGGCCGGGGCGCCGCTCGGGGTGGGGCTCGGCGAACCGTTCGGCTGGAACAGCCGGCCGATGCCGCCGACCAGGTCGTCGATCAGCCCCGCCTGGGCCACCGTGCCGGGGGCGGCGGAACGGGCGGCGGCCTGCTCGGCGGGTCGGGTGGTCGTCCCGGCGGCCGGCGGCTTGACCGGCGAGGCGGGCTGCGCGGCCGGTGCGGTGGGCTGCTGGACGGGCCCGGTGGACGGCGCCTGGGTCGGCACCGCGCCCGGGTCGGTCGACGGGCCGGCCGACGGCGCCGTGGTCGGGACCGACGTGGCGGACGGGCCCGGCGGCGGCTCGGGCAGCTCGCTCTTGGGCACCGGCGTCTCGATCGGCGCGACGTCCGGCACGGCGGCCGGCGCGGTGCCGCAGGGCTTGCCCGCCGCGGACTCGGCGACCGCCGGGTTGGGCGTGTAGGCGGCGGCCATCAGCAGCGCGGTCGGCACCGCCGCCATGGCCAGCGCCCGGCCTCTGAGCCGGACCCGTACGGGCGTGCGCGGGGCCGCGTGCCGGCCGGAGCGCTGCGCGGGAACGGTCGTGCCGTCGGCTTGCTCGGCCGGCCCGGTCACCGCGCCTCCTCCTGGTCCACGGCTCCGGCCTGCTGCGGGACGGCGGCCTCGGCGACGGGGGCGGCAGCGGCGGGGCCGGCGGCCCGCGGCGCGCCCTGGGCGGGCAGTTCGGCGGTCGGCGCCTCGGTTCCGGGCACGTCGGCTCCGGACGCCTCGGCTCCGGGCACCTCGGTGGCGACGCGCTGCGCCACGGCGTTCCCGGCCGCCACGCCGTCGCCGCCCTTGCCCCGACGGCGGCGGCCCTTCACCGCCGACTCGGCCTGCGGCTGCGGCAGCGGCGCCCAGGAGACCATCAGGCCGCCGCCGATCAGGCCCGGCAGCAGCGCCAGGCCGAAGCCCGCCAGGTTGGAGACCGGGATCGACACCAGCGTCAGCAGGATGGTCGCGATGCCCGCGAAGACCCGCACGGCGGGCTGGAACCACCCGGTGAACCCGAGGATGATCATCAATATCCCGATGATCATCGACCCGGCGCCGGCCGTGGTCGACATCGCGATGGTCAGGCCGCCCAACGACAGGTGCGCGTAAGGGAAGTAGAGGATCGGGACGCCGGCGATCATGGCCAGCAGTCCGCCCCAGAAGGGCCTGGTGCGGCGGAATTCACGGAAGTGCCGCCAGAGCCACCCGACGGGGTTCTGCTGGCGGGGCCGCGTCTCGACCGTTGCGCTGGACATGGTGCAACTCCTCGACGTCGCTACGAGGGAAGAACAATGGGGGTGGGCCGGGGGCGGTGGAAGACCGCCCCCGGCCCCGGACCTTCACTCGGGCACGCCGTCCGGCGCACCGTCAGGCGAGGCTCAGAAGCACTCGTTGCCCGGACCGTCGCCCTGCTTCAGCGCCAGGTTCAGGCCGCTCAGCACGAAGGTGCCGGCCGAGGTGGCCCGGGCGGTCTGCTCGACGTTGTCCAGCTTGGCCGACTTGGCGGCCTGGGCGAAGCCCGTGGGGCCGGTCGGCAGCCCCTTGCCGCCACCCGCGTCGGTGATCCTCTGGTGAGGCTTCCAGCCCTGGGTGGCGGTGCCGGCGAGGGTGGAGGCGTCCTGGCCGATGTTGATGTCGCCGAAGGTCGCGTCGGCCTTCAGCGACTCCAGGTCGATCAGCAGGTTCTCGGCGTGCACCGGCTTGCTGCCCGCACCGCCCGCCTTCAGCTGGAGGGTGATCTTGCCCAGGCCGAACCCGGACAGGTCGGTGACCACCGACTGGCAGAGGTCGGTGATGTCGGCCGAGTCGAAGGCGGAGACGGCGACCGGGTGGGTCTTGCCGCCGGCCTCGACGTCGACGGTGCCGAACTGGGCGAAGTTGGTGCCCTCCAGGTGGGGGGTCTTCACCTTGAACTGCTGGCCGGAAAGGCTGAACGAGGCGGCGAGCGCGCTGTTCGCGATCGAGACGCCGACCATGGCGGTGGCCGCGATGCTCGGCACCATCACCAGGGCGAAGCGCTTCCAGCGGGTCTTGCCGTAGGTCTGGGACATGCGAGTCCTCCTTCTAGGACGTACATCTCCGGCTCCCCGGCGGTGCGTCCCGCACCGGTGGGGGCCTGGGATGGGAGAGAGCTACGTCCTCGGTAGCGGAGAGCGCCGTGGGCGTCGTCGGACGCGGGAGCGGCCTGCGTGCAGCGGGCCTCCCGTCCGAGCACCGGCCGTCCTTGCGGGGCGGCGGGCAGGACCGACGACAACGGCGATCACCCCCGAGCGACAACCAGCGACCGCGCAGGGCCGCGCGGCCGGTCGAAGGACAGGAACCGCCGTGGGACCGCGGATACCCCCCTGCCCTCCCTCCCGCCGGCCGGGGCCGGCGGACCGCCCGGTGGGGATCCCGCGCTCCGCGTGGCCGACCGGGGTCGGCGGGTGTGGAGCCCGGGACCGGGCGTGGCCGATCGTGCTTGAATCCCGGGCGAAGCACAAGAGGTTCCTTACTGACGGGTAATCCAACACCAGGTGCCGTTGATCATGGAATCGGCCCGATTTGCACCCTGGGTGACGTCTTGAAGGATTCGTGACGACGAAATCCGCCGGAAACAGCAGCGAAACACCCGTGGGCGGTCACACGATGTGACCGCCCACGGGTGAAATCAAGATTTGGTAAACCTCTGTCCGGTTGACCGGATTGTCGCCAAATCACCTGGCGACACCGCAGGTCATCCGCCGTGCCAGGCACCGGATCCGAACGGACGCGGAACCGGACCCCGGCCCCGGACCAGAGCCGGGCTCAGAACAGCACGCGCGCCAGCGCCGTACGGGCCGCGACGACCCGCGGGTCCTCCGGGCCGATCACCTCGAACAGCTCCAGCAGGCGCAGCCGGGCGGTGTCCCGGTCCTCGCCGGCCGTCCGCCCGACGGTGGACACCAGGCGCCCGAAGGCGTCCTCGACGTGACCGCCGACCAGGTCCAGGTCGGCCGCCCGGAGCTGGGCCCCGACGTCCTTCGGGTCGGCCGCGGCCGCCGCCCGGACGGCCTGCAGGTCCAGGCCCTCGACCCGCTTCAGCAGCTCGGCCTGGGCCAGGCCCAGCTTGGCCTCGGTGTTGCCCGGCTGGTCGGCCAGCACGTTCCTGTACGCCTGGATGGCGCCGCCCAGGTCGCCGGCGTCCAGCGCGTCGTGCGCGGCGGACAGCGCCGGGTCCTCGGGGCGCTGCGGGGCGGCGGGCGCGGCGGCCTCGCCCGGGGCGACCGCACCGCCGGCCACGCCGAAGCGCTGCTCGGCGACCAGGATCAGCTGGTCCAGGATCTTGCGGACGTTGGCGGCGCTCTCGGCCCCCTGGAACAGCGGCACCAGCTGGCCGGCCACCACGGCCATCACGGCCGGGATGCCCTGGATGCCGAACTGCTGGGAGAGCATCGGGTTGGCGTCCACGTCGATCTTGGCGAGCACGAAGCGGCCGGCGTACTCCTCGGCCAGCCCCTCCAGGACCGGGCTCAGCTGCTTGCAGGGCCCGCACCACTCGGCCCAGAAGTCGATGACGACCGGCACCTCGGTGGACCGCTGGACGACCTCGGTCTCGAAGGTGTCCTCGGTGACGTCGATGACGAGCTGGTAGGCCGCCTGGGCCGGGGCGGTTCCGGCCGACTCGGCGGCGGCCGCCTGACGGGCCCGCTCGGCCCGGGCCTGCTCGGCCTTCTGGGCGGCTTCGCCGGCCGCCTTCACTGCGGCGAGGTCGACCGCACCGCGCAGGGCGGAGCTGTTGAGACGCGAATTCCGTGGCTGCATGGCACCATCCTCCCCCGTCCGCGCTGCTCGCGGGCACCAACCTCGGGAAAGTCGCCCCGCGCGGGCCGCGCGCCGCGGATTCCCGGGCGCGCTGCGCCTCCCCCGGTAGCCTGGACCGTTCGACGCGGATCCCCACCCGCGCCCGCGCCGCCCCCGTCCCACGGGATGCGGCGCCTGGTTGTCACTGCTTTCGCTACGAGTCGTAGCGTAACTGGAGCCGGTGCCCCGCCCGCAAGCCCCACCGGCGGTTCGGGGACGTGACCTGCCCCACTTTCCCGGGGTGCCCCGCTCCCCGAACGGGCGAACAGTCGCTACCGTTACCAGCCCCACCCAAGTTACTTACCAGTAAAGCGCAAGGAGGCCCGGTGCCGGCCGCCCAGCCCCCAGCGAGCCCGGAGCACAGAGCCCCGGACGACCGAGCCCCGGAGACCGCCACCGCGACCCGGGCCAAGGGCCGTCCGCGCAGCGCCGCCGCCGACCGCGCGATCCTCGACGCCACCCGCGAGGCGCTCGCCGAACTCGGCTGGGGCGGGCTGACCATGGGCCACGTGGCCACCCGCGCCGGGGTCGCCAAGACCACCCTCTACCGCCGCTGGCCGTCCAAGAACGAACTCGTGGTGGACGCCGTCGCCAGCCTCTTCGACGAGCTGGTGATGCCCGACCTCGGCAGCCTGCGGGCCGACATCGAGGACGTGGTGGCCCAGTTCGCCGATCTGCTGGCCCGCCCGGAGACCCAGGCCGCGCTGCTCGCGCTGTTCGCCGAGGGCACCCGCGACCCGCAGCTGCGCCGCCGGATCCGCGAGTCCATCGTCGACCCGCAGAAGCGGCTGGTCCGGCAGGGCCGGGCGGCCGCCCAGGCGCGCGGCGAACTCGCCGCCGACGACGGCCCGGCGGCGGCCCACGAGGAGGTGGACATCATCTTCGACACCATCGCGGGCACCGTCGAGCACCGCGTCCTGGTCAGCGGGGAGCCGATCACCCCCGCGTGGACCCGCCGCTTCACCGACCTGCTGCTCGGGCCGCTCACCGCCTGCTGAGGTGCGCCCGGGCACGGCGAGGCCGCCCGTACGGAGTCCCGTACGGGCGGCCCGCGCCCTCCCGCGCCGGTCAGCGGGTCAGAACGCCGCGTTCTCCCGGTACGTCCCCCACTCCTGCCGCAGCGCGTCGCAGATCTCGCCCAGCGTCGCCTCGGCGCGCACCGCGTCCAGCATCGGCGGGATCATCGACTCGCCCGAGCGCGCCGCCGCCAGCATGGCGTCCAGCCCGGCCCGCACGGCCGCCTCGTCCCGGGCCGCCTTGCGCTCCTTCAGCACCCGGACCTGCTCGCGCTCGACCTCGTGGCTGACCCGCAGGATCTCCAGCTCCGGGGTGACGCTGCGCGGGTGGCAGTTGACGCCGACCACGCGCTTCTCGCCCTTCTCCACGCCCTGCTGGTACTGGAAGGCCGCCTCGGCGATCTCCCCGGTGAACCAGCCTTCCTCGATGCCGCGCAGGATGCCGGAGGTGATCGGGCCGATCTCGTGGTCCTCGCGGCCCTTGTCCAGGATGCGCTGGAAGATCGCCTCGGCCTGCTGCTCGATCCGGTCGGTCAGCGCCTCGACGTACCAGGAACCGCCCAGCGGGTCGGCCACGTTGGCGACGCCGGTCTCCTCCATCAGCACCTGCTGGGTGCGCAGGGCGATCTCGGCGGCCTGCTCGGAGGGCAGCGCCAGGGTCTCGTCCAGGGCGTTGGTGTGCAGCGAGTTGGTGCCGCCGAGCACCGCGGACAGCGCCTCGACGGCGGTGCGGACCACGTTGTTGTACGGCTGCTGCGCGGTCAGCGAGACGCCGGCGGTCTGGGTGTGGAAGCGCAGCCACTGCGCCTTGTCGGTCCTGGCGCCGAAGCGGTCGCGCATCCAGCGGGCCCAGATCCGGCGCGCGGCGCGGAACTTGGCGATCTCCTCGAAGAAGTCCACGTGCGCGTCGAAGAAGAAGGACAGGCCGGGCGCGAAGACGTCCACGTCCAGGCCGCGGGACAGGCCCAGCTCGACGTAGCCGAAGCCGTCCGCGAGGGTGTACGCCAGTTCCTGCGCGGCCGTCGCCCCGGCCTCGCGGATGTGGTAGCCGGAGACCGACAGCGGCTTGTACGCGGGGATGCCCTCGGCGCAGTAGGCCATCAGGTCGCCGATCAGGCGTAGGTGCGGCTCGGGGGCGAAGAGCCACTCCTTCTGCGCGATGTACTCCTTGAAGATGTCCGTCTGCAGGGTGCCGTTGAGCACCGCCGGGTCCACGCCCTGGCGCTCGGCGGCGACCAGGTACATGCAGAAGATCGGCACGGCCGGGCCGCTGATCGTCATCGAGGTGGTGACCTCGCCGAGCGGGATGCCGTCGAACAGCACCTCCATGTCGGCGGCCGAGTCGATGGCCACGCCGCAGTGGCCGACCTCGCCGAGCGACTTGGGGTCGTCCGAGTCGTAGCCCATCAGGGTGGGCATGTCGAAGGCGACCGAGAGGCCGCCGCCGCCCGCGTCCAGGATCATCCGGTAGCGCTCGTTGGTCTGCTGGGCGTTGCCGAAGCCGGCGAACTGGCGGATGGTCCAGGTCCGGCCGCGGTAGCCGGTCGGGTGCAGACCGCGGGTGTACGGGTACTCGCCCGGCCAGCCGATCCGCTCGAATCCCTCGTAGGCCTGCCCGGCGGGCGGGCCGTAGACCGGCTCGACCTCGTCGCCGGAGAGGGTGGTGAAGTCCGCGTCGCGCTTGCGGGCCCTGTCGTAACGCTGCTGCCAGCGCTGCCGGCCGCGCTCGATCTCCTCGGCGTCCATGACCCCGAACTCCGCTCCGTACGGCCGCCTCGGCGACGGGGCGGCACAGCTAGTAGGACGTCCTAACAATTTACTCGGACGTCCTACTACTTGTCGATGGCAGACCGCCCGAAGCAACCCGAAGGGCCCCGAAGGAGCCGGGAAACGCCGGAGCGCCCCTCCCCCGGGTGGGGAAGGGGCGCTCCGGACGGCGCGGACGGCGGGGCTCAGACCCCGGCCGGCTGGCGGGCGCCGGCGCCCGCCGGGAGCTGCTCGGCGGCCTCTCGGGCCACCTTGCGCTCGAAGACGAAGGAGAGGAAGGGGATGCAGCCCGCCGCCAGGGTGAGCACCAGCCGGCCCATCGGCCACTTCAGCTTCTGCCCGAGCAGGAAGGTCACCACGAAGTACCCGATGTAGAGGTAGCCGTGCAGCATCGCGACATAGGTGGTGACGTCCTCGGCGGCATCGAAGCCGTACTTCGCGACCATGAAGCCGCAGAACAC
The DNA here is from genome assembly GCF_040609095.1 of Kitasatospora sp. NPDC004799. Taxonomy (NCBI): domain Bacteria; kingdom Bacillati; phylum Actinomycetota; class Actinomycetes; order Kitasatosporales; family Streptomycetaceae; genus Kitasatospora; species Kitasatospora sp. NPDC004799. The sequence continues at coordinate 18,791 of NZ_JBEXJK010000077.1, read as the reverse complement.
CAGCAGTGCCACACCGGTCGCAACGGCCAGGCCCCGGTACCAGCCCAGCAGGGGGGTCGCCTTCATGATCTTCCTCGCCTCGCTCGACGGTATCGGCCGGTACGCCCGGATCCGCGCACCGCTCAGACGAGGGTAGCCGCCCTCACGCCCGCCGCCGCGCAGCCCCCTCGGCCTGTTCGGTGAAGTCGCCGGCCGCGATCCGCAGCGGCCGGAGCAGGTCGAACACCTCCCGGCACTGCTCGGCGTCGTACTCCTCCAGCCCGAAGTCCATCGCCATCAGCTCCCGGGTGGCCTCCTCGACCACCTCGCGGCCGCGCCCGGTGATCGCGGCCAGCACGCCGCGGCCGTCCAGCGGGTTGGGGCGGCGGGCGACCAGGCCGGCCCGCTCCAGGCGGTCGACGGTGTTGGTGACGCTGGTCGGGTGGACCATGAGCCGCTCGCCGACCTTGGAGAGCGAGAGCTCCCCGGTCCGGCTGAAGGTCAGCAGCACCAGCGCCTCGTAGCGGGCGAAGGTCAGCCCGTACGGCTTGAGCACCGCGTCCACCCGCGACAGCAGGATCTGGTGGGCGCGCATGATCGAGGTGATCGCCGCCATCGAGGGGACCCCGCCCCAACGGCGGGTCCACAGCTCGTCGGCGCGGGCGATCGGGTCGAAGTCGAGAGCGAGGGGCTTGGCCACCTCCTTACCGTACCGGCGCAGGGGTCCCGCGGTACCAGGCGTCCCTGATCGTGGACAAGCGCAGGACGTGGCGAGAACCCGCCAATCGGACGGCCAGGTCCATACCAGGACATTGCGTCGGTGTGAACGCCCGGCAACGGGCTCCCGGCGCACCGGGGTTGACCCCGGATCGGGCCGATGCCGCGCCACCAGGCCTCGGTTCGGACGGTAACCCGCGGCAAGGCTGGGCGATTCGCCCCATTTGTCCGCTCGTTCACATTCCTTCGCCTTGGCGGGACCTGGCCAATCCCTGAGCAAGACCTGTCATTTGATCAGTTCGATTGTCATGCTTTCGGCCAACCCCGTTCGGTAGCCACCACCCCCACCCACCGGTGGCGACGCCGCTTCGGCCGCTCGGGGACCCGCACGTCCAGCGCCCGTTCCGCCCCTCAGGTGCCGCCCCGGCCCCCGGAACGCCGCGACCGCGCCTGCCCGCGGTTTTCCCGGAAGGACTCGTTCGTGAAGCGAAAGCTCGCCGCAGTCGCCGTACTCTCCGCCACCGCCCTGCTCACCGGAGTCGTCCAGGTGAGCACCGCGGCCGTCGCGGACCCGGCCCCGCAGTCCCAGGCCGCCAAGCAGCGCGCCGACCTGATCGCCCTGGCGAACGGCCAGGCCGGCAAGGTGGCGCACGCCCTGGCCCTGGGCGGCCAGGAGCAGCTGGTGGCCAAGGACGCCGTGGTGGACGCCGACGGCACCCGCCACCTCCGCTACGAGCGCACCTTCGCCGGCCTGCCCGTCCTGGGCGGCGACCTGGTGGTGCACCAGAAGGCCGACGGCTCGACCACCTCCGTGGACAAGGCCACCGGCGCCACCATCGCCCTGCCGAGCCTCACCCCGCAGATCCCCGCCGACAAGGCCGCCGCCCAGGCGACCGGCGCCGTGCAGTCCACCGTGGGCATCGCCGCCGACGAGGACGAGTCGCCGCTGACCGAGGTCCACCGGACCGGCGCCGCCAAGCTGGTGGTCTGGGCCACCGACGGCTCGCCGCGCCTGGCCTACCAGACCACCGTCGAGGGCCTGCGCGCCGACGGCACCCCGAGCAGCCAGCTGCTGGTCACCGACGCCGCGACCGGCCAGGTGCTCTCCACCCACGAGCAGGTCCGGACCGCCTCCGGCACCGGCAACGGCGTCTTCGTCGGCACCGTCCCGCTGACCACCACCGCGGTCTCCGGCGGCTTCTCGCTGAAGGACGCCACCCGCGGCGGCCAGTCCACCAGCGACCTCAAGGGCCGCACCTCCGGCTCGGGCACGCTGTACACCGACGCGGACAACGCCTGGGGCGACGGCACCGTCTCCAACGGCCAGTCGGCCGCCGTGGACGCCCAGTTCGGCGCCGCCGCCACCTGGGACTTCTACAAGAACACCTTCGGCCGCAACGGCATCCGCAACGACGGCGTCGGCGCCGCCAGCCGGGTCCACTACGGCAAGAACTACGTCAACGCCTTCTGGTCCGACCAGTGCTTCTGCATGACGTACGGCGACGGCGCCAGCAACACCCACCCGCTGACCGAGCTGGACGTGGCCGGCCACGAGATGACCCACGGCGTCACCGCCAACACGGCCAACCTGAACTACTCGGGCGAGTCCGGCGGCCTGAACGAGGGCACCTCGGACATCTTCGGCACCATGGTCGAGTGGTCCGCCAACCTGGCCACGGACAAGCCGGACTACCTGATCGGCGAGGAGATCGACCTCAACGGCAACGGCACCCCGCTGCGCTACATGGACAAGCCGTCCAAGGACGGCCGCTCGGCCGACTACTGGTCCTCCTCGGTCGGCAGCCTGGACGTCCACTACTCCTCGGGCGTGGCCAACCACTTCTTCTACCTGCTCGCCGAGGGCAGCGGCGCCAAGACCATCAACGGCGTCAGCTACAACAGCCCGACCTACAACGGCTCGACCCTCGCCGGCATCGGCCGGGACAAGGCCGCGCAGGTCTGGTACAAGGCGCTGACCGTCTACATGACCTCCACCACCAACTACGCGGGCGCCCGCACCGCCACCCTCAAGGCGGCGACGGACCTGTACGGCGCGAACAGCGCCGAGTACAACGCGGTGGCCGCGACCTGGGCCGCCGTCAACGTCAACTGACGCACCGCACCGGCGCACCGGACGCCCGGGTCCTCCCGTCGGAGGGCCCGGGCGTCCGCCGTCCCGGAGGGCTGTCAAGGCCGCCCGGCTGGCGGAGTCCCGCCAGGGGGACGAACCACCGAAACCGGACAACGGGCGGCAACCGAACCATCCGTACCGGGACTGGCGGTTCCTGGCCAATCCCGGGACGCACCCTGTCCATCCCTGCCCACGGTTGTCATGCTTCTGACCAAGTCCCGTCCGATCCTCCGCCGCCCCACCCACATCCGGCGCAGGGTCAGGAACCGCACGGGACCGGCACGTCCGCGCCCTACCGCCCCACGGTGCCAACCCCGGCGCCCCGGTACGCGGCGCACCCGCATCGCACCCGCGGGTCTCGTGGAAGGAACCCCCGCACGTGAAGCGAAAGCTGACTGTCGGAGCCGTACTCTCCGCCACCGCCCTGCTGGCCGGCGTCATCCAGATCGCCGCCGCCCCCGCCCAGGCCGCCGCCCCCTCCCCGGCGGAGCAGCAGTCCGCGCTGCTCGCGCTGGCCACCGGGCAGAGCGCCCCGGTCGCCCGGGCCCTCGCCCTCGGCGGCCAGGAGAAGCTGGTGCCCAAGGACGTGGTGGTGGACCGGGACGGCACCCGCCACCTGCGGTACGACCGGACCTACGCGGGCCTGCCGGTGCTCGGCGGCGACCTGGTCGTCCACCAGAAGGCCGACGGCTCGGTGAAGTCCGTCGACCGGGCCTTCGAGGGGCAGTTGTCGGTGACCAGCCTGACCCCGGGCCTCGCCGCGCCCCAGGCCGCCGAGGCGGCCACCGCGGCGGTGCGCGCGACCGTCGGCATCGCCGGCGACGAGGACGCCGCGGCGCTCAGCCGGGTCGACGGCGCCGGCACGCCCGAGCTGGTCGTCTGGGCCGCCGACGGCACCCCGCGGCTGGCGCACCGCACCGTGGTCGAGGGCCTGCGCGCGGACGGCACCCCGAGCCGCCAGGAGATCGTCACCGACGCCGCCACCGGCCAGGTGCTCAGCAGCGACGAGAAGGTGCGGACCGCCACCGGCACGGGCAAGGGCGTCAACGTCGGCACCGTCACGCTGACCACCACCCAGAGCGGCAGCTCCTACCAGCTGAAGGACGCCTCCCGGGGCAACCAGTCCACCACCGACCTCAAGGGCGGCACCTCGGGCAGCGGCACGCTGTTCAGCAACACCACCAACTCCTGGGGCACCGGCCTGCCCTCCAGCCGCGAGTCCGCCGCCGTGGACGCCCAGTTCGGCGCGGCGGCCACCTGGGACTACTACAAGAACACCTTCGGCCGCAACGGCATCAAGAACAACGGCGTCGGCGCCGCCAGCCGCGTCCACTACAGCACCAACTACGTCAACGCGTTCTGGGACGACTCCTGCTTCTGCATGACGTACGGCGACGGCGCGAGCAACACCCACCCGCTGACCGCCATCGACGTCTCCGGCCACGAGATGAGCCACGGCGTCACCTCCGCCACCGCCAACCTCAACTACTCCGGCGAGTCCGGCGGCCTGAACGAGGCCACCTCGGACATCTTCGGCACCATGGTCGAGTGGTCGGCCAACCTGTCCGTCGACCCGGGCGACTACCTGATCGGCGAGAAGCTCAACATCAACGGCAACGGCACCCCGCTGCGCTACATGGACAAGCCCTCCAAGGACGGCGCCTCGGCCGACTACTGGTCCTCCACCGTCGGCAACAAGGACGTCCACTACTCCTCGGGCGTCGCCAACCACTTCTTCTACCTGCTGGCCGAGGGCAGCGGCGCGAAGGTCATCGGCGGGGTCAGCTACAACAGCCCGACCTCCAACGGCTCGACGGTCACCGGCATCGGCCGGACCAAGGCGGCCGCGATCTGGTACAAGGCGCTGACCGTCTACATGACCTCCACCACCAACTACAAGGCCGCCCGCACCGCCACCCTCAAGGCGGCCACCGACCTGTACGGCGCGACCAGCACCGAGTACAAGGCCGTCGCGGCGGCCTGGAGCGCGGTGAACGTCAACTAGCCGCCGTCACCGGCGTCCCCGGCAGGGGAACGAGCCACCCCCGGTAAGAAACGGCGACAGGCTGCCGCGGCCCTTTGGGAGAGGAGGCCGTGGCAGCCTGTCGACCGTCCGCGGAGGACGAGGGAGCCGGGGCTCAGGCCGTGGCGGCCTTGAGCTCGCCCCGCTCCTCGCGCGCGAGCATCCGCTCGGCGAAGAAGCCGCCGGTCGGCAGCACCGCCAGCACGAACATCAGGACGCCGCGCTTGGCGTCCCACTTCTGCGCCTGCCAGGCCTGGATCCAGAAGACCACGTACAGGATGAACAGGATGCCGTGGATCATGCCCATCACCGGGACGGCGTCGAACGAGGTGGTCCGCTTCAGCACCGAGCAGATCAGCAGCAGGATGAAGGAGACCCCCTCGGGGCCGGAGACCAGGCGCAGGCGGTGGACGGCGCTGCTGTTCACGATGGATACCTCAATACGGGGGTCGGCGGCGCGGACACGCTTGTGAAGCGACTCACAAGCCTTCCGGCCCATTATCGCCGAGCACACGGACGGCACCCCGGCCGGGGGTGGCCGCCGTGCCCGATCTCACAGCGCCCGGCCGCCCTGTCACAGCCGTGTCCCGGAACGCCGCCGAACGCGACCGCCCGTCGTCCGCAGCCCCTATCCTGCTGCCCGCGCGCCCACCGATCCGGGCGCCGACGCGTCGGACACGGGGGTATTCGCACATGTTCGCACTCGACTGGGACCGCAGGACCTGCGCCAGGCGCGGTCACACCACCTACGCGCCGACGGAGCCCGAGCTGGCCTCCCGGCTGCACGCCGAGACCGCCCTCGGCGAGGCCTGGCGCTGCCTGCGCTGCGGCGACTTCGCGCTGGGCGCCCCGCACGGCTCCGGCCCGGCCGACGAGGCGCCGCTGGTGCCCCGCGGCAAGGCGCTGCGGGACCTGTTCATCCTGCGCTTCCTGGCCGTCGAGCGGGTGCTGCGCGGGCTGCTGATCATCGTGGTCGCCTGGGCCGTGTGGAAGTTCTCCAACAGCCAGGACGCGGTGCACCGGGTGTTCGACGAGAACCTCACGGTCTTCAAGCCGGTCACCGACCACTTCCACTGGGACCTCGAACACGCCCCGATCGTCGAGACGATCCGCAAGACCTTCGAGTTCAGGAAGAGCACTCTGCTGATCGTCGCGGGCGCGCTGATCGTCTACGCGGTGGTCGAGATCGTCGAGGCGGTCGGCCTCTGGCTGAACAAGCGCTGGGCCGAGTACCTGACGGTGGTCGCCACCGCGGCCTTCCTGCCGCTGGAGGGCTACGAGCTGAGCCACCACGTCAGCGCGCTGAAGGTCGGCACCCTGGTGCTGAACATCGCGGCGGTGCTCTGGATCATGCTCTCCAAGCGCCTGTTCGGGCTGCGCGGCGGCGTGGCGGCCTTCGAGGCGGAGCGCCACTCGGCCTCGCTGCTGGAGGTCGAGCAGGCGGCCGGCACCGTTCCGTCCCCCGGACAGGGGGCGCACGCGCGGGTGTGACCGGCGCGTTTGTCGCAGGCTGGTACCAGTTGTGCCGCGCGCTCTCCCCGGGCCGCGGCCGCAGCGGCTAGATTGCGCCCGTGGCACAGTTCAGACTCCAGGGATCCCGCGTGCTCGCCGTCGAGTTGGGCGGGGACGCCGTCAAGGCGCGTAACGGTTCGATGGTCGCCTACACCGGGCAGATGGCCTTCAAGAAGCTGACCGGCGGCGGGGACGGCCTGCGCGGCATGGTCACCCGCCGGCTCACCGGCGAGAAGATGACGGTCATGGAGGTGAAGGGACAGGGCACCTGCTACTTCGCCGACAAGGCCACCGAGATCAATCTGGTCCGGCTGAACGGCGAGACGCTGTACGTCGAGGCGGACAACCTGCTCTGCACCGAGGCCACGCTGCACACCGGCACCAGCTTCACCGGGCTCAACGGCATGTCCTCCGGCAACGGCCTGTTCACCACCAAGGTGGAGGGCCACGGCTGGGCGGCCGTCACCTCCAACGGCCCGGCCGTCATCCTGCGGGTCGACCGGAGCATGCCGCTGCGGGTGGACCCGGGCGCGTACGTGGCGCACACCGGCACCCTGCAACGCAGCCTGAAGTCGGGCGCCGGCTGGACCACGGTCATCGGCGAGGGCGGCGGCGAGGCCGTCCAGATCGAGTTCACCGGCGAGGGCCTGGTGTACGTCCAGCCCTCCGAGAAGGTCACCGTCGGAGGTGACGTCTGATGGGCTTCACGAAGATCAACGGCAAGATGGTCGAGGCCCAGGTGCTGCCCGGGCAGCGGCTGTTCAGCCAGCGCGGCGCGATGCTCGCGTACAGCGGCGAGGTCCGCTTCACCCCGAACATCACCGGCGGGCAGGGCGGTGTGATGTCGATGATCGGCCGCCGGGTGGCCAACGAGGACACCCCGCTGATGACCGTCGAGGGCCAGGGCCGGGTGATGTTCGGCCACGGCGGCCACCACGTCCACGTGATCGACCTGTTCGGCGACACCCTGTACGTCGAGGCGGACCGGCTGCTCGCCTTCGAGGGCACGCTGCGGCAGTCCACCATGTTCCTGGGCGCCCAGGGCGGGGTGATGGGCATGGTCCGCGGCCAGGTCACCGGGCAGGGCCTGTTCACCACCAAGCTGGAGGGCCAGGGCGCGGTCGCGGTGATGGCCCACGGCGGCGTCTTCGAGCTGCCGATCGTCCCCGGCCAGTCGGTGCACGTCGACCCGCAGGCGTACGTGGCGCACCGCGGCGACGTCCGCAACAAGCTGTCCACCGCGCTGGGTTGGCGCGACATGATCGGCCGCGGCTCGGGCGAGGCGTTCCAGCTGGAACTGTCCGGGCAGGGCGCGGTGTACGTCCAGGCGAGCGAGGAGAAGCTCTGATGTCCTACCCGCCGCAGCCCCCGTACGGCTCGCCGTACGACCAGCCGACCCAGCCCGGCTTCGCGGTCCCGCCGCCCCCGCCGGCCTACGGGCCGCAGCAGGGCTACCCGCCGCCCCCGCCGCCCAGCCAGCCCGCGCAGCCGTACGGCCAGCAACAGCCGTACGCCCAGGAGCAGTTCGGCGGCCCGGTGGCGCCGCTGCCGAACGGCCACGGCGGCGCCGGGCCGACGGTGTGGGACGTCCACAGCCTGCCGGCCGGCGACAACGTCAACCCGTACGCCTTCTCGGTCGACCTGAACGGCTCGTACTTCCTCCAGAAGGGCAAGATGGTCGCCTACTACGGCGACATCACCTTCAAGGGCGTCGGCGCCGGGGCGATCGACCGGGTGCTCGGGCAGCACTTCAACTCGCCGATGCACGCGGCGGACTGGGTGGTCGCCGAGGGGCGCGGCAAGCTGCTGCTGGCCGACCGGGCGTTCGACCTCAACTCGTACGACCTGGACGAGGGCAACCTGACCGTCCGCTCCGGCAACCTGCTGGCCTTCGACCCGACGCTGCGGCTCAAGCAGTCGATCATCCCGGGCTTCCTGACCCTGATCGGCACCGGCCGCTTCGTCGCCGCGTCCAACGGCCCGGTGCACTTCGTCGAGCCGCCGATCCGGGTGGACCCGCAGGCGCTGGTCGGCTGGGCGGACTGCCCGGCGCCGTGCCACCACTACGACCACGACTACATGCACGGGCTGATCGGCGGCCTGCGCCGGCTGACCGGCTTCGGCGGCGCCTCCGGGGAGGAGCACCAGTTCGAGTTCATCGGCGCCGGCCAGGTGCTGCTGCAGTCGAGCGAGAAGCTGATGGCGGAGCAGCCGGTCGGACACGTCGGGGCCGAGGCGGGGGTGCCGGTCGGCGGGGTGCCGACCCAGCCGGCCGGGCACGGCGGCGGGAACCCGAACATCCCGGGCCTCGGTAACCTGGGCGACCTCGGGCGGCGTTTCGGTCTGTAAACTTGTACAAGATTGAACTAAATCGGCTATGCTGGACGGCATGGATACGCACACGATCGACACTGCGGACACCCCCCCGTCGCAGTCCGAGGAGGAGACTCCCTGGCTGACCGCCAGGGAGCAGCGGATGTGGCGCGCCCATCTGGAGGTCGCCAAGCTGCTGGAGTACCAGCTCAGCCGTGAACTCCAGCCGCACAACCTCGCGATCAACGACTACGAGATCCTGGTCGTGCTCTCCGAGGCCCCGGACCGTCGGATGCGGATGACCGACCTCGCGACCGCCACCCTCCAGTCGAAGAGCCGGCTCTCCCACCAGATCACCCGGATGGAGACCGCCGGCCTCGTCCTGCGCCAGGAGTGCCCCGGCGACCGCCGCGGCCTCTACGCCCACCTCACCGAGCACGGCTGGGAGACCATGCAGCGGGTCGCCCCCGACCACGTGCGCAGCGTCCGGGCCCACTTCATCGACCGCTTCACCCCGGAGCAGCTCGACGCCATGTACGAGGCCCTCGCCCCCATCGCCGACCACCTCCGCGGCCTCCGCGGCAAGCCGTAGGCAGCCGGAAGGGCCGGTCCCTCGGGATCGGCCCTTCCGTCGTCACTGGCCGCGGCGGGCCGGATCACGTGCGGCGTCGACCGGGGCAAGGGTTCCTACCGCCTCGAGAAAACCACACCCGCTCACGGCTCGAAGAGCCTCATGGAACGGACGTTCTCCTCGAAGCCGAGCGAACGGTACAGAGGCTCACCGTCGGCGCTCGCGGTCAGGGTGACCAGTCCGCAGCCCTGCTCCCGGAACCAGGTGAGGAGCCTGACCGTGACGGCCCGGCCGTACCCTTGACGGCGGTACCCCGGTTCCGTCAGGACAAGATGCACGTACCCTGTCCGACCGCTGTAGGTCGGTCCGGGTGGCGCCTGGTAGACCGTCCCGAGGGCGACCGAGACGAGTTGTCCGGCCGGCCCGTCGACGACGAATCCAGCCATCTGCTCGGCGTGGGCGAGCCCGTCCTGCAAGTATGCGGTCAGGTCCTCGAACCACCGGCCCGCCGGGGACGCCTTGATCATTTCCGCACGAAAGCGGGCTATCGACAACGCGTCCCCGTCCGTAGCTCTCCGTACCGGCACAGCGCGCTTCGTCCTTCGATCGGGTGGCCTCTCGATGCACCTCTGGGCACCGGGGCCGGTCCGCTTTCAACCTCAGGTCAACACCGATCAACGTGAACGGCAACTCGTGCCCATGGACACCGCTACCGTGTCTCCATGACTGTTGCCTCCTCGTCCGTCCGCGTCCGTTTCGCTCCGAGCCCGACGGGCATGTTCCATGTCGGCGGCGCCCGATCGGCGCTCTACAACTGGGCAACGGCACGACAGCGCGGCGGCACGTTCGTCCTGCGGATCGAGGACACGGACGCGGCTCGCAACCGCGAGGAGTGGACCGACGGGATCATCAGTGCGCTCGCGTCCATCGGCATCTCGAAGGCGGACCCGGCGTTCGAAGGACCGTACTTCCAGTCGGAGAACGAGGCTCGGCACCGTGAGGCCGCCGCCGAACTGTTCGAGGCCGGTCTCGCGTACTACTGTGACTGCACGCGCGAGCAGGTGGCCGAGCGCACCGGCTCGCAGCAGCTCGGCTACGACGGGTTCTGCCGCGAACGCGGCCTGGGCTTCGAGGCCGGCCGTGCGCTGCGGTTCCGCACCCCGGACGAGGGGGTCACCGTGGTGGTCGACCTGATCCGCGGCAACCCCGAGTTCCCCAACGCGGCCATCGAGGACTTCGTGATCGCGAGGGGCGACGGCAGCCCGGTCTTCCTGCTGGCCAACGTGGTCGACGACCTCGACGAGGGGATCACCCAGGTGATCCGCGGCGAGGAACACCTTTCGAACACCCCCAAGCAGCAGTTGCTGTGGCACGCCCTGGGCGCCGAGCCCCCGGTGTGGGCGCACCTGCCGGTCATCGTGAACGAGAAGCGGCAGAAGCTCTCCAAGCGACGCGACAAGGTGGCGCTGGAGGACTACCTGGCCGAGGGCTACCTGCCGGAGGCGATGGTCAACTACCTGATGCTGCTGGGCTGGGGCCCGAAGGACGACGTCGAGATCCGTCCGTACGCCGAGCTGGAACAGCTCTTCCGCGTGGAGGACGTGAACGGCTCTTCGGCGTTCTTCGACGTCAAGAAGCTGGCCTCGTTCAACGGGGAGTACCTTCGGGCACTTCCGGTGGACGGGTTCGTCGCGGCGTGCGCACCGTGGCTGTCCTCGCCTCGGGCTCCCTGGCAGACCGAGGCGTTCGATCCGGCGCGGTTCGCCGCCGTGGCCGGCCTCGCGCAGACACGGATCTCGGTCCTGTCGGAGATCACCGCGTACGTCGACTTCCTGTTCCTGGACGAGCCGGTGCGTGACGAGGCCTCGTGGGCGAAGGCGATGAAGGCGGGGGCGGCGGACCTGCTGCGGGAAGCGCGGCGGCGGCTGGCCGAGGCCCGGTGGGACGCGTCCTCGCTGAAGGCGGTCCTGGAGGAGACCGCGGCCGTTTTCGGGTTGAAGCTGGGCAAGGCCCAGGCGCCGATCCGGGTGGCGGTGACCGGTCGGACAGTGGGCCTGCCGCTGTTCGAGTCGTTGGAGGTGCTCGGACGCGAGCGGACCCTGGTGCGCCTGGACAAGGCTCTGGCCGAACTGTCGTGATGCCGACGGGCCCGCACGCCCTGGTCGTGGGTTGTGCGGGCCCGCTCGCCCTCCGGCCGCTCAGCGCAGGTCGACGAGACGGTGCTCGGTTCCCTCCGGATCAGCAGGCATCGACCACAGCGGGCAGACCGGGATCGTGGCCCTGTCGCAGTCGCTGCTGACCAGGGTCCTCTGCAGGTGGTCGTAGGCCGCGCAGCCACCCCCGCAGGTGGAACTGTGCGAGCAGGTGCGGCAGTTCGCGGAGATGGTGTTGACGAGGGTGAGTTCGCTGATGCCGTTCTGGAGCCGGGGGTGGATCGCCCCGTTGCGGAACTCGCCGTAGTGCAGGTTGGTGTCGAAGAACGCCGAGCAGATGTACACCCGGCCGTCGGGGAAGATCGCGAGGCGTTCGAGGTTGCGGGCGGTGCAGCCGCCGTATCCGGCGGACCGCAGGGCGGGAAGCTGGTCGGCGGTGGCGAACGCGGGCGGGTAGAAGACGCGCATGCGGCGGCCGGCGGCGGCTTCGCGGATCTGGGCACACAGCTGCACCCATTCGGCCGGCGGGATCTGGAAGTAGGGCTTCTCCAGGCCCAGGCCGGTCGGGGTGAAGTAGTGGAAGGAGAGCATCTCCAGGCCGATGGCGTCGGCGAGGTCGATGGCGTCGAACACATCGGCCCGGTTCGCAGTGGTGACCGTGAAGATGGCGCGGGTCTGGAAGCCGTCGGCGACGGCGCGCTTCATGCTCGTGAGCAGGGGCCGCCAGGTCTTCTCCCCGCGCATCTGCTCGTGCGTCTCCTGGCGGGCACCGTCCAGGGAGAACGAGAAGGAGTCGAGGCGGCCCTTCAGCAGCGGCCAGGTCTTCGGGGCGATGAGGCCGTTGGTGGTCAGGACGGCCTTGTACCCCTGGGCCTTGCAGATGTCGAGGATGTCACCGAACTGGGGGTGAGTGGTCGGCTCACCGCCCAGCAGGTAGACCTTGTACTGTCCGTAGGCGACGCGGAGACTGGAGAGGATGTCCTCGACCATGGCGGGGGTCATGCGCCGCTCGGCGTCGAGGCGGTCACCCATGTAGCAGTGCTTGCAGCGCAGTTGGCACTTCTCGGTGATGTACAGGAACAGGAACGGTTCCTTGGCCGCGGTGGCGTGGGCGGCGGCGTGTTCGAGAGCGTCGGTCACGGTGGTTGTCTCCCTTGTCAGCGCAGAGCGTGCAGCGAGTCGTCTTCGCGGGCGCCCCAGGCGGAGACCGTCCACAGGATGCACAGCGGTGTGGTGTCGCGGTCGCAGGAGTAGAAGCCTTCGTCCTGGTAGGCGGGGATCTGGGAGTACGCGGGGCAGCCGCCGCCGCAGGTGCCGGTGTTGGGGCAGCCGGTGCACACCGGATCGGTGGTGAGGTAGGCGTTGAGTTCGTTGTTCGGGTCGGGGTTCAGGACGAGCCGGTCGCCGTCGAAGGTGGCGAAGTGCCGGTCGTCGTCCATGAAGACGGGGCAGGCGAAGACGGTGCCGTCGGGGTAGACGTGCGGGCGGTCGAGGGTACGGGCCGGACAGCCGGGGTAGCCCCGCTCGAACCATGCCGTCTGGTCGTCGGCCTTGACGAAGGTCGGCGGATAGTAGACGGCCAGGCGCGGCTCGGGCGGGAAGGCTTCGATCTCGGCGCAGAAGTGCATCCACTCGGTGGGGCTGAGCGGTTGGAGGAAACGGGCGCCGTTCCCCGTCTTCCCGAGGTTGTGGAAGCTGAGGGTGTGGGCGCCGAGTTCGGCGAGGAAGGGGATGAGGTCGAGGGCCCGTTCGCGGTTGGTCTGCGAGACGGTGCACATCACACGGACCTGGTAGCCGAGTTCGCGCGCCTGGCGGATGCGGCGGACGACCTTGTCGTAGTTGGTCGGGTTGCCGCGGATCTTGCGGTGGATGCGCGGATCGGCGGACTCCAGGGAGAAGTTGAAGCTGTTCAGGGTGCTCGGCGGAATCTTGTCGAACAGCTCGTCCTCGAAGTCGCCGTTGCTGCTGATGGTGACCTGGTAGCCGCGCTTGCGGCCCTCGCGGACGATGGTGGGCAGCTCGGGGTGCATGGTGGGCTCGCCGCCGAGGAGGTAGAGCTTGTCGTGGCCGCCGGTGATCCGGAAGTAGTCCATGATCTCGATGGCGGTCTCGACGCTCATGGTGTTGGCGGCGTTGAGGCGGTCGTTGCCGACGTAGCAGGTCTTGCAGCGCAGGCTGCAGGCGGTGGTCGGGTAGAGGAAGACGAACCGTTCGCGGGTCTGGCGGTAGATCGGCAGCCCCGGGGTGGGCATACCGAGGGAGACGGTGGTCATCGGGGTCCTTCCGGTTCGGCGTGGAGGAAGGCGAGGCACTGGGCGGACAGGAGTGCGGTCAGGGTGGTGTCGGCGGTGACGGGTAGCGGGCAGGTGGCGCCGTCCGGCGGCGCGACGGCCACAGGGCTGCCACGGTGCAGGGCTTCGGATCGGGCAGCCAGCTCGGCGCCGAACCAGCGCTCCAGGCCGATTCCGACCGGGGTGTCGGGCCAGGCGTCGGTGGCGTCTCTGTTCTGCCACAGGCTGGCGAGCCGCTGTTGCGGGCTGCCAGGTGGCAGGCGCAACCGGCCCTTGTGCTCCTGGACCCGGGGCATCGGCCAGGCGGAGAAGTAGGCCGCGGCCCGGGCCTCGAGCGCCGGCAGCAGGCCCGCCGGGTCGTGGACGGCGATCTTCGGGTCGGTGAGGAACTTGAAGACCACGTCGCTCTTGCGGAAGACCGACAGCGGACAGTCCGCGAGGTAGCAGGCGGACCGCTGAACGGCCGGCACGGCCGCGATGCACTGTTCCGTGAAGGCCAGCAGGGTGTTGAGGGTGTCGAGGGTGAGGATTTCTCCGCAGTGGTCGAAGTCGAGGCCGGCGGCCAGGTGGACATCGCGCAGACGCTCGGCGAAGAGCCGCTCCCGGTCGTGGTCGCTGCGGGCGGTGACGGCGAACAGGTCGATGTCGCTGGTCGTCCTGTTGCTGCCGCGTGCGTAGGAGCCGCCGACGAACGAGCACAGGAGGCCGTCGCCGAATACCTCGACGGCGGCTCGGCTGGCCGCTGAGACGGCTTGGGCGCCGGTCATGCGGCCCGCCCGGTGGTGCCGCCGGGGTGGTCGGTGATGGCCTCGGCCACAGCGAGGCCGCCGACTGCGGCCTGGAGGATGCCCTGGGCCAGCCCGGTGCAGTCGCCGGCCGCGTACAGACCGGGAGCCGTGGTCTCAAGGTTGTCGGTGAGGTTCAACTCGTCCCAGAGGCTCTCCAGTTCGAGGCCGATCACGGCGGTCTGGGAGGCAGCGGGGCCGGTCCGGGCGTTGCCGTTGAAGTAGGCCATCAGGTCTTCGAAGGCATCGCACAGAGCGGCATGGATGTCCTGGGGCAGGATGCCCGCGAGGTTGGCGACCTGGTAGTCGCGAAGCGAGGGGTGGAAGCCGCTGAGTTCGGCGAACTGCTCCAGGTCGGTGCAGGCGAGGGAGCGGCTGCGGAAGTCGGGGTACCACTGGAGGACCGGCTTTCCCGGCCGGTCGGTCCTCAGCGTCCGGTACGGCGCGAGGAGGTTCTCGTCGACCCAGGCAGTGGTGCGCGGAGTGCCATCGGGGGCTCGTAACTGTGCCAGCAGGGCGAAGTTCGCAGTGCTGCCCAGCTTCGCCTCAGGGATGACGTGGCCGTCGAGGAGCGTGTGGTCGCCGTAGTCCGTGAACTTGATCCGGCCGCCGCCCGGACCTGCGCAGTAGCAGAACGTCTTGATCTTCACGCCGTTGGTGACGATGGTGGTCTTGAAGTCCGCGTGGATGTCGGAACCGCGTCGCAGGAGTTCCGCCGGAGCCTCGAAGCGGACTCCCACGGAGGGGACGGGCGCGCGGTACCCGAGTCCGAGGCGCCGAAGAGCCTGCTGCCACCAGCGCTGGCCGCGCCGTCCAACTGCGACGACCACCGAATTCGCGTGCACTGCCTCGCTGGTGCCGGCCCGCCCCACAGTCTCGGCTTGCCACGCTTGTCCGAGCGGACGAAGGGACGTGACCTGTGTCTGCATCCGCAACTCGGTGCCCGGGGCGGCTGTGATGCGGTGGTGGAGCCGTTCGATCAGCGTGCGGACCTGTTCCGCGCTGAGCGAGGCCACGGGGTAGTCCTTGACCTTGAACGGTCCGACGGTGGGGAGGGCTCCACGGAAGGCAGGCTGCTCCGCGCCGCACAGCCGCCGCACGGCCAGGTCGGCGAGGGTTTCGGCCCGCTCTGTACCGAGGAGTTCGGCGAGCCGTCTGCCGCTCGGGAACTGCGACAGCTTGACCCCGTCCCCGTAGTGGATGGAGCCGCCGAATCCGGAGATCACGTTGCAGATGCCCTTGCACCCGCTACAGGAGCGCAGGAGGTCCACCGGGCAGGTGCGACGCCGGTAGGGGCGGCCGGCATCGACCAGCAGCACCTGTGTTCCGTTCTCAGCGAGGCGATCGGCAGCGACAAGCCCAGCGGGGCCGGCGCCGACCACCAGCGTGTCAACGATCGTGGTCAACTGCGGCCTCCGTAGTGATTCTCGATCCAGGCGGAGGCCGCGCGAGCGGCCTCGACGGCCGGTCGGTTGGCGTCCTCGATGAGGTCGGTGACGGTCGGATGGTGCAGGTGCTGGTAGTTCGGACGCTCATGCAGGACGGGCGTCGCGCACAGGTCGACGACCAGCCGACGGTCGGTGGCGTCCACGAGGCTTGCGATGTGGTCGCGATACTGCGGTGTGAGGCCGGACGTCGCGAGCACCAGATCGAAACCGCCGTCCCGAACGGTGTCGGGCAGGTCCGTGATCCGTAGCACAGACGTCCTGGCAGACCCGGCCCGCAGGAGCCGACGGAGCTTCTTGGGGCTGCGGGTCAGGAGGAAGACACGGCGATCATGGCCGAGTTCCTGAGCAACCGCTCGGGCGAGCATGCCACCCCCGACGACAACCACATTGCGCGGGCGGACGAACGACGTATCCAGCAGGGTTCGGGCCAGGTCGCGGTAGTCGAGTCGGGCATGGAGGCCGAACTGACGCCGTGCCTGTCTGGCAAGCAGAAGCACCTCTGCACCGACCGGCAGAAGAGGATGCCCTGTCGGCAGTCGATCGAAAGCTGCGTGTACCTGCTGGAAGACGAACTGCTCCCCGAGAATCAGCGACATCGCGCCCGCGGCAATCCGGGTCAGTCGGGAGACGGCTGCCTCGTGGCCGGTGATCCTCCGACTGGGCCGGATCGCGAGCGGCGCCTCGGCCGCGGGTTCCGCCTCGTACCACTCGACACGGTGGCAAGTTCGTAGCAGCAGCCCCGTCGTCGGATCCGTACCGACCACACCGTCCAGCCGCTGGAACGCCGCTCCCAGCTCCTCCAGCGAGTGGGTGGTGGCGTCGTTGAAGGCACACCAGGCAATCCGGCCTGTCGCAGCCGCCGACCTGATCCCGTCTTCACGGCGTGGATCAGCACTCTGGGCCATGAGGACCTCCTCAGGTTCCAGTGGTCTGACGCCGGCATGAAGCACCGTCGACGTATCCACCCGGGGACGCGGGTGCGCACTCGCACCAGACCACCTTGCCCACCCCACCCGGGCTCGGGAAGTGCCCCCACTTGGTCGCGAGGGCATCCACGAGGAGCAGGCCGCGCCCACACCCGGCGGTGCGGTCGGGGCGTTGAGGCATAGGCGGCAGCGCACTCGCGTCGTGCACCTCGATGCGCAGGCGGGTGGCATCGACGTCGAAGGACACCCAGATCGGCCGCCCCGGCCTACCCGAGTGCACCACCGCGTTGGCCACCAGCTCCGTGGCAAGCAACTCGCCGGTCTCGGAGTAGCGGCGGTCGCCGTCCGGCACCATGGCCAGCAGCTCGCGCAGCATCCGCCGCGCGAGCGACGGCGAGCGGCGGGAATGCGGGAACCAACTACCGAGGGTCGCGGGGACTTCGGCTTCAGACATGACAGAGCCACCTCCGGCGGGGCTGGGGATCAAGGCCCGGGCGCAGAACTGCCCAGTGACAGGTCGAGGGCACAGGATGCCCGACGGTCGATCGCGGAGAGTGTTCGTCACATCGACCGTGAGTAGCATGCTCCTAACGGGAGATCGTTAGCAAGAATTCCGTGCGGAACATTTTCCGATCTTGGTCTACTAGTAGCCTGGCATCAGTTCCGCTTCAGTCGCCGGGAGTTGATCACATGCCCCAACCCCGCCCCTCGGTTCGCCGTCGCCGTGTGGCGAGCTTGCTCATCCGCCACCGAGACGCGGCGGGCAAGACGCCGGATGAGGCCGCGGCACGCATCGACTGCCATCGATCCAAGATCAGCCGGATGGAGAACGCCTGGCTGCCGATCTCCAGCAGCGAGTTGCGAGACCTGCTCACGTTCTACGGCGTGGACGATCCGGCTTACGTGGAGGAAGTGGTCGCGCTCAACCGGCAGGGCTCCGAACGTGGTTGGGCCCAGCAGTTCAACATCTCGCCACCCTCGTACGTCGACTACATCGACTACGAGGAGAGCGCCGGCCATATCCGCTCGTTCCAGCCGATGATGGTCGCGGGCCTGTTGCAGACGGCGGACTACGCACGAGCTGTCTACCGGGCATCGCCCTTCAATGTCCCACCGGAGCGAATCGACGAACTCGTGGCCGTCCGGCTACAGCGGCAGAAGGTTCTGGATCGCGCCGACCCGCCGCAGTTCAGCGTGATCCTGGGAGAAGCCGCACTTCGGGGGCATGTCGGTGGTGTGGATGTCCTGCGAAGGCAGTTGGATCACCTGCGGCAGTTGGGTGACCGACCGAACATCGACCTACAGGTGCTGCCCTTCAGTGCGGGAGCCCATGCGGGAATCATGGGCTCGTTCGTGCTCTTCAGCTTCTCCACTTCGGCCTTCTCCGACGTGGTGTGCGTGGAACACCAGGCAGGCATGCTCTATCTGGAGAAACCTGAGGAGACGTCTGCCTATACGCTCACGTTCGACTCGCTGTGTTCGAGTGCGTTGAGTGCGTCCGAAAGCCTCGACCTACTCACCCGGGTCATACGAGAGCTGTAGCGGTGTCGACCGGAGGTGCTGAAGGTGTCCACTCCCGATCTCAGTGGTGCGAACTGGCGGAAGAGCTCGTTCAGCGGAGAGACCGGGGCCTGTGTCGAAGTCGCAGTAGGGTTTCCCGGAATGCTTCCTGTCCGTGACTCCAAAGACCCGAACGGGCCTTCCCTCCTCTTCACCGTCGATGCCTGGGCCGCGTTCATCGCCGCTGTTCGC
Organism: Kitasatospora sp. NPDC004799; assembly: GCF_040609095.1. Lineage (NCBI taxonomy): Bacteria > Bacillati > Actinomycetota > Actinomycetes > Kitasatosporales > Streptomycetaceae > Kitasatospora > Kitasatospora sp. NPDC004799. Next base: position 190 of record NZ_JBEXJK010000077.1, on the reverse strand, counting down.
GCGGGAGACTTCCCCGGGAAGCACTGACCGGCATCAGATCGGGCGCCCCGCATCCCAGCCGCCGCCGACCATGCAACCCGCGCACCGAGGCTCCGGACCATGCATGCTGCCACCGAGCTGTGAGGGGGCGAGCCATTCCGTTGCCGCTTCGGCCGTGTCGAAGCGGCAACGGGCGGTTCCCCTGTTCTCG
>NZ_JBEXJK010000076.1:0-26257 GCF_040609095.1 Kitasatospora sp. NPDC004799 | reverse complement strand
GAACTCGCGCGGCGGCCGCGGCGGGCTGTTGTCGATCAGGCACTCCGCCGCGACCGCGGCGCCGACCCGCTTGCGGATCAGCTGCCGCACCACCACGACCCGTTCGTAGCCCTCCTCGCGGACCCGCACCTCGTCCCCGGGCTTCAGCGCCTGGGCGGGCTTGGCCCGCTCGCCGTTCACCCGGACGTGCCCGGCCCGGCAGGCGGCCGCCGCCAGCGCCCGCGTCTTGACCAGCCGGACCGACCAGATCCAGCTGTCCACCCGCACGCTTCCCTCGTGTTCAGCCATCCTCGGAGCCTACCCAAGAGCTATCCGGCCCGCGGCACCTCCTGGACCGCCCAGCCGTTGCCGTCCGGGTCGTTGAAGAACACGAAGTTGTTCCAGGCCTCGCCGTGCCCGTTCACCCGGCCACCCCTCACGAAGTGCTGGACCGGGCTGACCGGTACGCCCCGCGCCGCCAGTTCGGCGTGCGCCTTCTCGATGTCCGGCACCACCAGCTGGAGTCCCTTGACCGATCCGGGCGGGGAGTCGATCACCCCCTTGCCCACGACGATGGAGCAGGGCGAGCCGGGGGGAGTCAGCTGGACCACCCGGATCCCGTCCCGCAGCAGGGTGTCGTGGTCGACGGTGAACCCGGCCTGCTCCTCGTAGAAGAGCTTCGCGCGGTCCACGTCCGACACCGGGACCACCACGACTTCGAGTTTCCACTCCATCGCCCTCACCCCTCTCGGTCGGGCTCTTCCAGTATCCGTCCGTAATCGCCGCTCGGGGCCGTCGGATAGCCTGAGAACACGATGAAATCCCAGACCACGCCCGCCGCGACCCCGTCGGACACCTCCCTGGCCACCCCGTGGGGCACCTTCGAGCTCACCCGCTTCCCCGTGGACCCGCGCGAGCGGCTCCGGGCCTGGGACGCCGCCGACGAGTACCTGCTGCGCCACCTCGCGGGCGAGGCCGACAGCGCGGCCGGCGCCGCCACCGAACTGACCGGTCGCACCGTCGTCGCCCTCGGTGACCGCTGGGGCGCGCTGACCACCGCGCTCGCCGGGTACCGGCCGGTCCAGATCACCGACTCCCACCTCGGCCGGCAGGCCACCCTGGCCAACCTGGCCCGGGCCGGCGCCGCCGTCGACGAGGCGCGGCTGCTCACCACCCGGGACGCGGTGCCGGAGCGGATCGACGTGCTGCTGGTGCGGGTGCCCAAGAGCCTGGCCCTGCTGGAGGACCAGCTGCTCCGGCTCGCCCCCGCCGTCCACGCGGGCACGGTGGTGATCGGCACCGGCATGGTCACCGAGATCCACACCTCCACGCTCCGGCTCTTCGAGCGGATCCTCGGCCCGACCCGCACCTCGCTGGCCGTCCGCAAGGCCCGGCTGATCCTCTGCACCCCGGACCGGGCCCTGGACCCCGGCCCCAACCCGTGGCCGCACCGCTACGCGCTGCCGCCGGACATCGGCCCCGCCGCCGGCCGGACCGTCGTCAACCACGCGGGCACCTTCTGCGCCGACCGGCTCGACATCGGCACCCGCTTCCTGCTCGCCCACCTGCCCGTCCCCGCCCCCGGCGCCCGGGTGGTGGACCTCGGCTGCGGCAACGGCGTGGTCGGTACGGCCGCCGCGCTGGCCGAGCCGGGCGCGGAGCTGGTGTTCGTGGACGAGTCGTACCAGGCGGTGGCCTCCGCCGAGGAGACCTTCCGCACCAACCTGGGCCCGGACGCCCCGGCCGAGTTCCTCGCCGCCGACGCGCTGGCCGCGGACGTGGTCGCGGCCGGCTCGGTGGACCTGGTGCTGAACAACCCGCCGTTCCACTCCCACCAGGCCACCACCGACGCCACCGCCTGGCGGATGTTCACCGGCGCCAAGCGGGCGCTGCGGCCCGGCGGCGAACTCTGGGTGGTCGGCAACCGCCACCTCGGGTACCACGTCAAGCTGCGCCGGCTCTTCGGCAACTGCCGACTCGTCGCCGGGAACCCCAAGTTCGTGGTGCTGCGGGCCGTCAAGCGCTGACCGGGGCCACCCCGCCCCGACGGGGTCCGGCACATACTCCTTGCATGAATTTTCCGCCGCGCGTATATTCATGCCAAGACGAAGGAGGAACGCCATGGCATTGCGAGTCGCCGTCGCCGGCGCGAGCGGTTACGCGGGCGGTGAGGTGCTGCGCCTGCTGCTCGGCCACCCGGAGGTGGAGATCGGGGCGCTGACCGGCGGCTCGAACGCGGGTACCCGACTGGGCGCGCTCCAGCCGCACCTCCTGCCGCTCGCCGACCGCGTCCTCGAAGCCACCACCCCCGAGGTGCTGGCCGACCACGACGTGGTGTTCCTGGCGCTGCCGCACGGCCAGTCCGCCGCCGTCGCCGAGGAGCTCGGCCCGAACGTCCTGGTGATCGACTGCGGTGCCGACTTCCGGCTCCGGGCGGCCGCCGACTGGGAGCAGTTCTACGGCTCCGCGCACGCCGGCACCTGGCCCTACGGCCTGCCCGAACTCCCCGGCCACCGCGCCGCGTTGAAGGGCAGCAACCGGATCGCCGTGCCCGGCTGCTACCCGACGGCCGTCTCCCTGGCGCTGTTCCCCGCGTACGCCGCGCGGCTCGCCGAGCCGGAGGCCGTGGTGGTCGCCGCCTCCGGCACCTCCGGCGCGGGCAAGGCCGCCAAGCCGCACCTGCTGGGCAGCGAGGTGATGGGCAGCGTCAGCCCGTACGGCGTCGGCGGCGTCCACCGGCACACCCCGGAGATGGTGCAGAACCTCACCCCGCTCGCGGGCGAGCCGGTCACCGTCTCCTTCACCCCCACCCTCGTCCCGATGCCGCGCGGCATCCTCGCCACCTGCTCGGCCAAGGCCAGGCCGGGGGTGACGGCCGCGAGCCTGCGCGCCGCCTACACCGAGGCGTTCGCGGACGAGCCGTTCGTCCACCTGCTGCCCGAGGGGCAGTGGCCGCAGACCAGCAGCGTCTACGGCGCCAACACCGCCCTGGTCCAGGTCGCCCTGGACGCCGCCGCCGGGCGGATCATCGCGATCAGCGCGATCGACAACCTGGTCAAGGGCACCGCCGGCGGCGCGGTGCAGAGCATGAACATCGCCCTGGGCCTGCCCGAGGAGCTGGGCCTTCCCGTGAACGGAGTCGCACCGTGAGCAACAGCACGAACGTCGGAGTGACGGCGGCCAAGGGCTTCCGCGCCGCCGGTGTGACCGCGGGCATCAAGGCCTCCGGCACCCCCGACCTCGCCCTGGTGGTCAACGACGGCCCCTCGCTCGCCGCGGCCGGCGTCTTCACCGCCAACCGGGTCAAGGCCGCTCCGGTGCTCTGGTCCGAGCAGGTCCTCAAGGGCGGCCAGGTCTCCGCCGTCGTCCTCAACTCCGGTGGCGCCAACGCCTGCACCGGCCCGCTCGGCTTCCAGGACACCCACGCCACCGCGGAGAAGGTCGCCGCCGAGCTGGACCTGAACGCGGGCGAGGTCGCCGTCGCCTCCACCGGCCTGATCGGCGTCCGGCTGCCGATGGACCTGCTGCTGCCCGGGGTCGCCCTGGCCGCGGCCGAACTCGGCGAGACCGGCGGCGAGGCCGCCGCGATCGCCATCAAGACCACCGACACGGTGCACAAGACCGCCCAGTTCACCAGCCCGGCCGGCTGGACGGTCGGCGGCATGGCCAAGGGCGCGGGCATGCTCGCCCCGAGCCTCGCCACCATGCTGGTCGTGCTCACCACCGACGCCGCCGTCGACTCCGCCGGCCTGGACGCCGCGCTGCGCGGCGCCACCCGCACCACCTTCGACCGGATCGACTCCGACGGCTGCATGTCGACCAACGACACCGTGCTGCTGCTCGCCTCCGCCGCCTCCGGCGTCACCCCGGAGCAGGCCGAGTTCGCCGAGGCCGTCCGCACGGTCAGCGCTGACCTGGCCCGCCAGCTGATCGGCGACGCCGAGGGCGCGAGCAAGGAGATCCGGATCGACGTCACCGGCGCGGCCACCGAGGACGAGGCGGTCGAGGTCGCCCGGACGATCAGCCGCAACAACCTGCTCAAGTGCGCCATCCACGGCGAGGACCCCAACTGGGGCCGGGTGCTGGCCGCGATCGGCACCACCTCCGCCGCCTTCGACCCGAACGAGCTGGACGTCGCCATCAACGGCGTCTGGGTGTGCCGGGCCGGCGGGGTGGGCGAGGACCGCGACCTGGTGGACATGAAGGGCCGCGAGGTCGTCGTCACCGCGAACCTCAACGCCGGTACGGCGGGCGCCACGCTGTGGACCAACGACCTGACGGCCGACTACGTTCACGAGAACAGCGCCTACTCGACCTGATCCGCGTCACTTCGTCCGCGCCACCCTGAGCCGCGGCACCCTCCCCCCGGCCTCCGGTCGGGGGGACCCCATCGACGAGGGAATCCCGTGCAGATCGCACCCAAGGGCGAACAGGCCCGCAACAACACCGCGTTGCCCAAGGCCATGACGCTGATCGAGGCGCTGCCGTGGCTGGAGCGCTTCCACGGCAAGACCGTCGTGATCAAGTTCGGCGGCAACGCCATGGTGGACGACAGCCTCAAGGCCGCCTTCGCCCAGGACGTGGTCTTCCTGCGCTACGCCGGCCTGCACCCCGTTGTGGTGCACGGCGGCGGCCCCCAGATCAGCGCCCAACTCGAGCGGCTGGGCCTGGAGTCGAGCTTCACCAACGGCCTGCGGGTCACCACCCCGGAGACCATGGACGTGGTCCGGATGGTGCTGGCCGGCCAGGTGCAGCGCGAGCTGGTCGGCCTGCTCAACGAGCACGGCCCGTTCGCGGTCGGCATGACCGGCGAGGACGCCCACACCATGACGGCGGTCAAGCGCTACGCGGTGGTGGACGGCGAGCAGGTCGACATCGGCCTGGTCGGCGACATCGTCAACATCGAGGCCGGCGCGGTGAAGGCGATGATCGCCGACGGCCGCATCCCGGTCATCTCCTCGATCGCCCGCGGCGCCGACGGCCACGTCTACAACATCAACGCCGACACCGCCGCCTCCGCCCTGGCGGTCGCGCTCGGCGCCGAGATGCTCGTCGTCCTCACCGACGTCGAGGGCCTCTACAAGGACTGGCCGAACTCCGACGACGTGATCAGCCAGCTCACCGCGAGCGAGCTGGAGGAGCTGCTGCCCGGCCTGGCCAGCGGCATGCTCCCCAAGATGGAGGGCTGCCTGCGCGCCGTCCGCTCCGGCGTGGGCACCGCCCGCGTGCTGGACGGCCGGGTCCAGCACAGCCTGCTGCTGGAGATCTTCACCGACGAGGGCATCGGCACGATGGTCGTGCCGGACGACGAAGCGACCGTGACCGGGGGACTGGCATGACTGGCACGACTGGCACGACTGGCACGACTGGTACGACCGGAGTGACCGGCGGGACCGGTACGACCCACAACGAGCAGCTCGCCGAGCGCTGGCAGCACTCCTTCACCGACAACTACGGCACCCCCCGCATCCCGCTGGTGCGCGGCGAGGGCAGCAAGCTCTGGGACGCCGACGGCAAGGAGTACACCGACCTGCTCGGCGGCATCGCCGTCAACGCCCTGGGCACCGCCCACCCGGCCGTCGTCGAGGCGGTGAGCCGGCAGATCGCCACCCTCGGCCACGTCTCCAACCTCTTCATGGCCGAGCCCACCATCGCGCTGGCCGAGCGGCTGCTGGAGCTGGACGGCCGCCCCGGCGGCCGGGTGTTCTTCTGCAACTCCGGCGCCGAGGCCAACGAGGCCGCCTTCAAGATCAGCCGGCGGACCGGCCGCACCCACCTGGTCGCCCTCCAGGGCGGCTTCCACGGCCGCACCATGGGCGCCCTCGCGCTCACCGGCCAGCCCGCCAAGCAGGACCCATTCCGCCCGCTGCCCGGCGACGTCACCCACGTCCCGTTCGGCGACGTCGAGGCGCTGCGCGCGGCCGTCACCACCGAGACCGCCGCCGTCTTCCTGGAGCCGATCCAGGGCGAGAACGGCGCCGTCCCGCTGCCCGAGGGCTACCTGACGGCGGCCCGCGAGATCACCCGGGCCACCGGCACCCTGCTGGTCCTGGACGAGATCCAGACCGGCGTCGGCCGCACCGGCCACTGGTTCGCCCACCAGGCGTACGAGGGCGTGGAGCCGGACGTGGTCACCCTGGCCAAGGCGCTCGGCGGCGGCCTGCCGATGGGTGCGGTGCTCGCCTTCGGGCCGGCCGCCGAGCTGCTCACCCCGGGCCAGCACGGCACCACCTTCGGCGGCAACCCGGTGGCCGCCGCGGCCGGGCTCGCGGTGCTGGACACCATCGAGTCCGAGGGCCTGCTGGAGCACACCCGCAAGCTCGGCGAGCGGCTGCGGCACGGCGTCGAGGCGCTCGGCGACCCGCTGGTCTCGCACGTGCGCGGGGCCGGCCTGCTGCTCGGCATCGTGCTCACCGCGCCGGTCTCGGCCCAGGTCCAGGCCGCCGCGCAGGAGGCCGGCTTCCTGGTCAACGCGGCCGTCCCGGACGCCGTCCGGCTGGCCCCGCCGCTGGTGCTGACCGAGCAGGAGGCGGACGCCTTCCTGGCCGCGCTGCCGGGGATCCTCCGGACGGTGCGCGCGAGTGCCCCGGCCGATGCGAGCTGACCGTCGTCCGGGAGAATAATCACATGACCGCATCCCACTCCGGCTCCTCCGCCGCCGGCCCGACGCCGCAGGTCCCGCAGACCCGCACCGCGCGCCACCGGCGGATCGTGGACCTGCTCACCCGCCAGCCCGTGCGTTCGCAGAGCCAGCTCGCCAAGCTGCTCGCCGACGACGGACTCGTGGTCACCCAGGCCACCCTCTCCCGGGACCTGGACGAGCTGGGCGCGGTCAAGATCCGCAACCGGGACGGCGCGCTGATCTACGCCGTCCCGGCCGAGGGCGGCGACCGCACGCCGCGCGCCCCGATGGGGGAGTCCGCCAGCGAGGGCCGGATGGCCCGGCTGGCCGGCGAGCTGATGGTCTCCGCGACGGCCTCCGGCAACCTCGTGGTGCTGCGCACCCCGCCGGGCGCCGCCCAGTTCCTGGCCTCGGCGATCGACCAGGCCGAGGTGTTCGAGATCATCGGCACCATCGCCGGCGACGACACCGTCCTGCTGATCAGCCGGGACCCGGCCGGCGGCCAGGCGCTGGCCGACCACCTCATGCAACTCGCCCAGGCGAAGGCCCAGTAGCACGCGGCACCCGACAACCCCGGCCGACGGAGACCGTCCGGCCGGGGTTGTGTGTTTCATACGGCTTCATGCATACTTATGCCATCCACTGCACATGCATGAAGGAGCCACCGCGATGACCGCCGAGCAGTCCTCCGACGTCCGCCTCTGGGGCGCGCGCTTCGCCGACGGCCCCTCTGAGGCGCTGGCCAGGCTCTCGGCCTCGGTCCACTTCGACTGGCGCCTCGCGCCGTACGACATCGCCGGCTCCAAGGCCCACGCCCGGGTGCTGCACAAGGCCGGACTGCTCTCCGACGAGGAGCTGGCCGGCATGCTGGCCGGCCTGGACCGGCTGCTCGCCGACGTCGAGGCGGGCACCTTCACCGGCACCGTCGCCGACGAGGACGTGCACACCGCCCTGGAGCGGGGCCTGCTGGAGCGCCTCGGCCCCGACCTCGGCGGCAAGCTGCGGGCCGGGCGCTCGCGCAACGACCAGATCGCCACCCTGTTCCGGATGTACCTGCGGGACCACGCCAGGACCATCGGCGGCCTGCTGCTCGACCTCCAGCACGCCCTGGTCGGCCTTGCCGAGGCCCACCCGGACACCGCGATGCCGGGCCGCACCCACCTCCAGCACGCCCAGCCGGTGCTCTTCGCCCACCACGTCCTCGCGCACGTGCAGGCCCTCGGCCGGGACGCCGAGCGGCTGCGCCAGTGGGACGCCCGCACCGCCGTCTCGCCGTACGGCTCCGGCGCGCTGGCCGGCTCCTCGCTCGGACTCGACCCGCAGGCGGTCGCCGCCGACCTCGGCTTCGAGGGCGGCTCGGCGGGCAACTCCATCGACGGCACCGCCTCCCGCGACTTCGTCGCCGAGTTCGCCTTCGTGACGGCGATGATCGGGATCAACCTCTCCCGGATCGCGGAGGAGGTGATCATCTGGAACACCAAGGAGTTCGGCTTCATCACGCTGCACGACGCCTTCTCCACCGGCTCCTCGATCATGCCGCAGAAGAAGAACCCGGACATCGCCGAGCTCGCCCGCGGCAAGTCCGGCCGGCTGATCGGCAACCTGACCGGCCTGCTGGCCACCCTCAAGGCGCTGCCGCTGGCCTACAACCGGGACCTCCAGGAGGACAAGGAGCCGGTCTTCGACTCCTGCGACACGCTGGAGGTGCTGCTGCCCGCGTTCACCGGGATGATGGCCACCCTCACCGTGCACCGGGAGCGGCTGGAGGAGCTGGCCCCGGCCGGCTTCTCGCTCGCCACCGACATCGCCGAGTGGCTGGTCAAGCAGGGCGTGCCGTTCCGGGTCGCGCACGAGGTGGCCGGCGCCTGCGTCAAGGTCTGCGAGGCCGAGGGCATCGAGCTGTCCGACCTGACGGACGAGCAGTTCGCCGCGATCTCCGGGCACCTGACGCCCGAGGTGCGCTCGGTGCTCAGCGTCCACGGCGCCATCGCCGCCCGCAGCGGGCGCGGCGGGACGGCCCCCTCGGCGGTCGCGGTCCAGCTCGCCGAGGTGAAGGCAGACCTGGCGCGGCAGCAGGAGTGGGTCCAGGGCTGATCCCGGCGCGGGGATCGATCCCGACGCAGGGGTCGATCCCTGACGCGACGGGGGAGGGGCGCGGCGGTCCGACCGGCGCGCCCCTCCCGCGTCCGCGCGTCGGCCCGGGCGTAACCGGCCCCGCCGCGGACCGTCATGCACGGTGTGTGCACCGCCCTCCCGCCCGTCCCCTCCGCCGAGGACGTCTACCTCGCCGAACGCCGCCGCCGCGTGGTCCGCGAGACCGTCGCCGCCCTGCCCGGCCGCTGCCCGCAGCTGATCGCCGCGCTCGCCGAGGACCCGCCGCCCACCTACCGTGAACTCGCCGAGCGGCTCGGCATGCCGCGCGGCTCGATCGGCCCCACCCGTTCCCGCTGCCTGGCCTGCCTGCGGACGCTGCTCCACGCGGAGCGCTACCCCTGAGCGCGAGCCCGGACGACCGGGCGGAACGCGGGCGGCGCGGGAGGTGACCCTCCTCACGTCCGGGCCCGCGAAGGTTGAGCGGAGCTGACCCCCGGGTAGATCGCTGGCGAACGCAGCTCTTGACGGTGGCGCGATCACTCGGATACTGAGCGTGAGCGCGCCACCCTCTGCGCGCCGGGCACGACGACTGGGGAGGCCCCTCCACATGGGCATGAGCGTGATCATCTCGGCCGCGGCGGCCGAGGACGCGGAGCAGATCCTCAAGCTCCAGTACCTCGGCTACCAGCCCGAGGCCGAGCTGTACGGCGACTGGGCGATCGAGCCCCTGACGCAGAGCCTGGAGAGCCTGCGCGCCGAACTGTCCGAACAGCACTTCCTGGTCGCCCGGCTGGGCGACGAGGTGGTCGGCACCGTCCGCGGCCACGTCGGCGAGGACGGCGTCGCCCGGATAGGGCGCCTGGTCGTCCATCCGCGGATGCAGCGCCACGGCCTCGGCAGCCGGCTGATGGACGCCCTGGAGCGCAGCATGGCCCAGGACGGCCCGGTGAGCGTCTACCGGCTGTTCACCGGCCACCGCAGCCTCGGCAACCTGCGGCTGTACGCCCGCCAGGGGTACCGTCAGACGGCGGTCGAGCAGGTCAACAGTCGGCTGAGCTTCGTCCACCTGGAGAAGCCCGCCGCCGCACCGCTCGCCGCGACGGCCTGAGCCCGCCGCCCCCCGCGCGCAGTTCCCGGCGCCGCCACCATCCGGACCTCCGGTGGCGGCGCCGAGCCGTGTCCGCGCTGGTCACGGACGTGCGTGTCCGCATGTCGGACAGCCCGGGGAAACAATTGGGCAGGAATCGACCCATCTGTTTTACTGGCTCACATGACTGCGACGACGAACTGGACCCCCACCGGCACCCTGCCGGCAGGTGAGCGTGCCATGTGTCGTCGAATGTGTCACTGCTGAGGGCCATCGCCCCCGGGCGCCCCGTCGAGGGTGCCTCCTCCTCGCGCCCCGAAGCGAGAATCCGGCGCCGCTCCCGCCCGTGCGAGCGCGCTCCTCCTCCCGGACCCCCGCCCCGCCGTGCCCGCCCACCCGCGGGCCCGGGTGACTCGTTAGGGCCACGCCGTCGCGCGGCCCGGCCGCCCAGCGGCCATGATCAAGGGGTGTCAGGTCCGGACCCTCCCGGCGCAGCGCCGTCACGCCGCCGCCGACCGCCAGCCGGTCGCGCGGTCGGCCCACGCCGCCCGCCCCCGACCCACGGAAAGCCGCTGTGATCACCACCACGGACCTGACGAAGGTCTACCGTTCCCGAGGCCGCGAGGTGACCGCCCTCGCCGGTGTCGACCTGCACGTCCGCCCGGGCGAGGTCTACGGAGTCGTCGGCACCAGCGGTGCGGGCAAGTCCACCCTCATCCGCTGCGTGAACATGCTGGAGCGCCCGACCTCCGGCACGGTCACCGTGGACGGGGTCGAGCTGACCGCGCTGTCCGGCGGCGAGAACCGGGCCGGCAAGGAGCTGCGCGAGGCCCGCCGCCGGATCGGCATGGTCTTCCAGCACTTCAACCTGCTCGCCTCGCGGACGGTGCAGCAGAACGTCGAGCTCCCGCTGGAGATCATCGGCCTGGACCGCACCGAGCGCCGCCGCAAGGCCGCCGAGCTGCTCGACCTGGTCGGCCTCGGCGACAAGGCCCGCAGCTACCCCCACCAGCTCTCCGGCGGCCAGAAGCAGCGCGTCGGCATCGCCCGGGCGCTGGCCGGGGACCCGAAGGTGCTGCTCTCCGACGAGGCCACCTCGGCGCTCGACCCGGAGACCACCCGCTCGATCCTCAAGCTGCTGCGCGACCTCAACCAGCAGCTGGGCCTCACCGTCCTGCTGATCACCCACGAGATGGACGTCATCAAGTCCGTCTGCGACTCCGCCGCCCTGATGCGCGGCGGCCGGGTGGTCGAGTCCGGCGAGCTCACCGACCTGCTGGCCGAGCCCGGCTCGGAGCTGGCCCGCGAGCTGTTCCCGCTCAGCGAGTTCGGCACCGGCCACCCCGGCTCCACCGTGCTGGAGATCACCTTCCAGGGCGACAGCTCGTCCCAGCCGTTCGTCTCCCAGCTCGCCCGCACGTACCAGATCGACATCAACATCCTCGGTGCCGCGGTGGAGACCATCGCCGGCCGGATGGTCGGCCGGATGCGGGTCGAACTGCCCGGCGGCCACCAGGACAACGTGGTGCCGATCGGCTACCTGCGCGAGCAGGGCCTGCAGGTGGACGTGATCGGTGCGCAGAACGGAGCGGTGGCATGACCTGGGACCAGATGCAGGAGCTGATGTGGCCCGCCACCCAGGAGACCTTCCAGATGGTCGGGGTGTCGACCGTCTGTACCGTCGTCCTGGGCCTGCCGATCGGCGTCCTGCTGGTGCTCACGGCCAAGGGCGGAGCGCTGCAGAACCAGCCGGTGAACAAGGTGCTCGGCGCGGTCGTGAACCTCGCGCGCTCGCTGCCGTTCATCATCCTGATGATCGCGCTGATCTCCTTCACCCGGTGGGTCAGCGGTAGCTCGCTCGGCTGGCAGGCCGCCGCGGTGCCGCTCACCGTCGGCGCGATCCCGTTCTTCGCCCGGCTGGTCGAGACCTCCGTCCGCGAGGTCGACCGCGGCCTGATCGAGGCCGTCCAGGCGATGGGCGGCAGCACCTGGACGCTGGTGCGCAAGACGCTGGTCCCCGAGGCCCTGCCCGGCATCGTGGCCTCCGTCACCACCACGGTCATCGCCCTGATCGGCTACTCCGCGATGGCCGGCACGGTCGGCGGCGGCGGCCTCGGCGACCTCGCCTACCGGTACGGCTACCTGCGGTTCGAGACCACCTTCATGTGGATCATCGTGGCGGAGATCGCGATCATCGTCACCCTCATCCAGCTGGCCGGCGACTACGCCGTGCGCCGGCTGGCCAACCGCGGCCAGGGCGGCGGACGCACCCGGCTGCTCCCCCCGCGTGCCGCCACCCCCGCCGAACAGGACCTCGGCGCCTCCTAGACCTCCCTCGTCCGACCTCCGGACGCGGCTCCCCGCATCACGCAGAAAGGCACTTTTCGTGCGCACCGTTGTGAAGTTCACCAGTGTCCTCGCCACCGCCGGCCTCGCCTTCTCGCTGGCCGCCTGCAGCAGCTCGGACTCGTCCTCCTCGGACCCGAACGCGCCGCTGAAGGTCGTCGCCAGCCCCACCCCGCACGGCCAGATCCTGAAGTACGTCAAGGACAACCTCGCGGAGAAGGCGGGCCTCAAGCTCGACATCAAGGAGGTCACCGACTACGTGACCCCCAACACGGCGGTGCAGGACGGTTCGGCCGACGCCAACTACTTCCAGCACGTCCCGTACCTGGAGGACTTCAACAAGAAGAACGGCACGAGCATCGTGTCGGTCGAGCCGGTGCACCTGGAGCCGCTCGGCGCCTACTCCAAGAAGGTCAAGGCGATCGCCGACCTGCCGGACGGCGCCACCGTCGGCCTGCCGAACGACGCCACCAACGAGGGCCGCGCGCTCAAGCTGCTCGCCGACAACAAGCTGATCACCCTCAAGGACGGCGTCACCACCGCCGCCACCCCGGCGGACGTGACCGGCAACCCGAAGAACTTCAAGTGGAAGGAGCTGGAGGCCGCCCAGCTGCCCCGCTCCATCGCCGACCTCGACCTCGCCGTCATCAACGGCAACTACGCGCTGGACTCCGGCCTGAAGCCGGCCACCGACGCCTTGGTGCTGGAGAAGGCGGAGGGCAACCCGTACGCCAACATCCTGGCCGTCAAGAAGGGCAAGGAGAACGACCCGCGGGTCAAGAAGCTGGCCGAGCTGCTGCACTCCGCCGAGGTCAAGAAGTACATCGACGACACCTTCCAGGGTTCGGTCATCCCGGCCTTCTGATCGTCGTACGGTCATATCCCGTCACGCCCGACCGGGCCCCCGCCGCACCTCGGCGGGGGCCCGGTCGGGCAGTATGCAGCAGGGACACTCCGGCCGACCGCGTTCTGACGTACCGTCGTGCGGGCAGCGCACCGCGTGGCATCCGGGGCACGACGGAGGCGTACGGTGTTGTGTTCACGACCCGGCGAGGAGAGACGGCATGGCAGCGAGCTTCCCCGAGACCGCCATCAGCACCGATCGGCTGCTGCTGCGACCCCTTGCGGAGGACGACGCCCCCGGTCTGGCCACGATGATGGCCGACGACCTCGTCCTCGCCTGGACGGACCTGCCGCACCCCTTCACCGAGGAGTACGCGGCCGAACTCGCCCGCACCCTCGCCCCCGCCCACCGGGCCGCCGGCCGCGGCATCGTCTTCGCCGTCACCGAGCACCTGACCCAGCGCCTGGTCGGCCTGGTCGAGCTGCGCAACACCGACTGGCGGCTGCGCAGCACCGAGATCTCCTACGTGACCGCCGTCTGGGCGCGCGGCGAGGGCTACGCCCCGGAGGCCGTCCTCGGCGTCGCCCAGTGGCTGTTCGAGGACCGCGGCTTCCTGCGCCTGGAGCTGCGCACCGCCGCCGGGAACACCGCCGCCCAGCAGGTCGCCCAGAAGATCGGCGGCATCAGCGAGGGCGTGCTGCGCAGCGCCTGGATAGTCCGCGGGGAGTCCGGCGAGGTGGTCGGGGGGAGCCGCAGCGACCTCATCCTGTGGAGCCTGCTGCCGGAGGACCTGGAATCGCCCGAGCTGCACCGCGAGGGCTGGCACGGCGACCACCGCTACGTCCTGCGCGACTGAGCCCGCGCCGTCCTCGGGCCCCGCGCCGTCCGCCCCTCCCGTGCGGACATGTGTACGAGTTGTCGGGTCCTGGGGGATCGCACCCGGTAGCCTCTGGTCCTGCGCCGCACGACGGCGGATCGAGTGGCGCACCGAGTCGAGGGAGAACGGCCGCAGATGGCTGACCGGATCACGGTCATCGGGTGGGACGGCACACCGCTGACCGAGGCCGCCGGCGCGGCCCTGGCCGCGGCGACCCTGGTGGCCGGCGCCCCCTACCAACTGAACGCGCTCCCGGTGCCGGAGTCCGCCGAGCGGATCACCCTCGGCAACGTCCGGCAGGCCGCCCGCAGGATCGCCGAGCACCGCGGCGCCGCCGTCGTGGTCGCCGAGGGCGACCCGGGCTTCTTCGGCGTGGTGCGCACCCTGCGCCGCCCCGAGTTCGGCCTCGAACTGGAGGTGCTGCCCGCCGTCTCCTCGGTGGCCGCCGCCTTCGCCCGGGCCGGCATGCCCTGGGAGGACGCCCAGGTGGTCAGCGTGCACGGCGGACGGCTGCGCCGTGCGGCCAACATCTGCCGGGCCCACCCCAAGGTCGCGGTGCTCACCGCGCCGGGCGCCGGGCCGGCCGAACTCGCCCTGATGCTGCGCGGGGTGCACCGGACCTTCGTGGTCTGCGAGGCGCTCGGCACCCCCGACGAGGACGTCACCGTCCTCACCTCCGACCGGATCGCCGACCACGTGTGGCGCGACCCCAACGTGGTGCTGGTGATCGGCGGCGGCGCCCAGGCCGCGGTGGACGAGGCGGCCGGCTGGCTCGCCGGCCGCCCGGTCGGCTACCCCGGCGCGGAACGCGGCTGGGCGCTCCCCGGTGACGCCTACGCGGGCGCCGGGCGCGCGGAGGACGAAGCGGGCGCGCCGGAGGTGCTCCCCGCCCATGTGCGCGCCCTGGTCCTGGCCCGTCTGGGGGCCCGCCCCGGGGACCTGGTTTGGTCGGTCGGCGCCGGCAGCGGAGCCCTCGCGGTGGAGGCGGCCCGGTTCGGCGCCGCCGTGGTCGCGGTCGAGGGCTCCCGCTCGGCCTGCGCCCGGCTGACCGTCAACGCCCGCCGCTACGGCGTCGAGGTGGAGACGGTGTACGGCAGCGGCCCCGAGGTGCTGGGCGGCCTGCCGGAGCCGGACGCGGCGGTGGTGGAGTCCGGCGGCCTCGACGTGGTGCGCGCGGTGCTGGCCCGCCGGCCCGAGCGGTTCGTCGCGCTGCCCCGGACCCTCGCCGAGGCGGAGGAGGTCCACCGGGCGATCGCCGGGGCCGGCTACCGGGCGGACGGCGCGCTGCTCCAGGAGACCCCGTTGCGGCCGGTGGGGGAGGGTGACGGGCTGGCGCCGGGGGCGGGCGGAACCGGCGCGCTGGTGCTCTGGGGTGAGCAGATCGTGTGAAGGCCGTGGGCGTGCGCCGGGACCGTCCGGTGGCGTCGACGGTGATCCAGGTCGCATCCGGACACCGATTCGAGAGGTGACCGCGCCGTGCCGGTAGTGTGACGTCCTGGGCGGCTGCCGTGGTCGGTGACCCACCCGATTCGGTCGGTTTGTCGTCTTTTTGACGTGGTGCAATCCGGTTCCGCTCGGAGTGTGGGCGATTCGACGGGCCTCGTGCCGGACCTGGAGAATGCCGTAGGGTCCGGTGCGGTCGTGCCGGTTGCTCCGGGTTGTCGTTGTTTCAGACGATGTGCCGCCCCGTACGGGCGGTGCGCCGGACCGGGGTGCCGCAGCGCACCGGATGGACTTGGGCCGCAGCGCTTCGGCGCGGCGGCCGCGTGTGGTTAGGGGCGGGTCGGTGCTGGTTCGGCCCGCGCGGATGGGCGCTGCGATCGGTGATCGTGTCGCCGAGGGCGCGGCAGCGGCCTGGAAGGAGCTTTGACAATGACCGATGGCGGCCACGTCCCGGGCGAGGGACTGCCGGAGCACCTGCACGCCGGGCCGGACCCGCTCGGCGGACCGGAGGGCGTCGCGGGCGTTGCACCCCTCCAGGGCGTCGCGACGGACGGCGGTGCGATCCCCCACCCGGCGGCCCCGCTCGGCGGTGTCCCCGGCGCGGTGCCCCCGGGCGCGGGCGTCATCCCGCCGCAGGGCCAGCACGGCTACGGCGTTCCCGGCGTGCCCCAGCCCGGCCACCCCGGCGAGGGCTGGGCCGTCGACCAGGGCGCCCCGCGCCCGGCCTTCCACTTCCTCGACCAGCCCGACACGCCGGACGGCCTGGACGACGATGACGACGTGCTGCTGATGCCGGGCCCGCAGGGCTCCTGGGGCGAGCCGGTGGCGGCCGTCCCGGCCGAGCAGGTGCCGCTCGCGCCGCAGCCGGACGGCACGCCGGTCGAGCCGTCCTGGCCGCCGGTGGACCCGCCGGTGCTCGGCGCCGAGCAGGCCGTCCAGCAGCCGCCCGTCCAGCCGCAGCAGCCGGTGATGCAGGCTCAGCAGCCGCGCCGGCCGCTGCACGCGGGCCCGCCGATCCCGGACCCGTCGCTGATGACCGGCCAGGTGCCGGTCCGCTCGCTGGCCGACCGTGGCCCCTCGCAGGGCGGCACGCCGGCGCACGGCATCCCGGTGGTCGGCCGCCCGCCGATGGCCGAGGCGGCCGCCCCGGCTCCGGCCGCGGCGCCGCAGGCCGTCCCGGTGGCGAACCCGGCCGCTCCGGCGGCCCCGGGCGTGCCGAACGTGGACGGGCAGCAGCTGCCGCAGGACTTCCCGCAGGCCCACCAGGCCGTCCAGCAGGTGCCGCTGGCCGCGCCGCCGGTCGAGACCGTGCTGGCCGTGGAGACGGTCGGGGCGATCGAGGTGGTCGAGGTCGTCGAGACGCCGGAGGCCGTCCAGGGCGAGCCCGCGCAGGACGTGACGGCCCCCCAGGCCGCCGCCGAGGCCGCGCCGCAGGCCGTCGTAGCCGAGCCGGCCGAGGCCCAGGCGCCGGTCGAGGCCCAGGTCGAGCCCGCCCAGCCGGTGGCCGAGGTGGCCGCCGAGCCCGTCGCCGCGGAGCCGGTCGCCGCCGAGCCCGCCGCCGTCGAGGGTGCTGCCGTCGACGGCGCCGCCGTGCCCGCCGAGCAGTCCGAGGCCGCGGCCCCGGCCGGTCAGCCGCGCCGGATCTCCGCCTTCCTCGCCGCGCCCACCCCGCACGGCCTGCCCAAGGTCGCGGCGGCCGAGCAGGCCCCGGTGGCCGAGGAGGCGGCCGCGCAGCAGGCCGCGCCCATAGCGGCCGCGGACGCGCCGCAGGCTGCCGAGGCGCCGCAGGTCGCGGAGGTCGCCGAGGCCGTGGAGGGTGCTCGGACCGCCGAGGCCGAGGCGCCCGCTGAGCCGGTCACCGAGCAGGCCGCCACGGAGCCGGCCGCCGAACAGGTCGCCGAGGCGGCCGAGCAGGCCCAGCCGGCCGGGACCGCGCCGGAGAACGTCGCCGAGCCGGTCGCCGAGACCGCCGCGGGCACCGGCGAGATGCCCTCCGGGCAGCCCGTCACCGAGGCCGCCGCCGAGGCCGAGCAGCCGCAGCAGCAGGCCGAGGCCCCGGCCGAAGCGCCCGCGGAGCCGGTCGCGGAGCAGGCCGTCGAGGCGCCCGCGGAGGCCGAGGCCACCGCCGGCGCCGCCGCCGAGCCGGTCGCCGAGGCTCCGGCCGAGGCCGTCGAGGAGCCCGCTGCCGAGGCCGCCGAGCCCGTCGAGCAGCCCGCGTCCGCCGAGGCAGCCCCCGCCGAGGGCGTCACCGAGCAGTCCGCCGCCCCGCAGGCCGAGGCCCCCGCCGAGCCGGCCGCCGAGCAGGAGCAGGCCGCCGAGCAGGACCAGGCGCAGGCCCCGGCCGAGGCCGAGCCCGCCGCCGTCGAGCAGCCCGCCGCCGAGGAGGCGCCGGAGCAGCAGGAGGCCGAGCCCGCCCAGGAGCAGGCCGCCGAGGCCCCGGCCGAGTCCGCCGAGCAGCCGCAGGCCGAGGAACAGGCCGCCGCCGAGGCCACCGAGGTGCAGCCCGCCCCCGCCGATCAGCCCGCCGCCGAGGAGGCGCAGGAGCAGCAGGAGGCGCAGGACCAGCCCGCCGAGGAGCCCGCCGAGCCGCGCGGCCCGGCCGCCCCCGGCTTCGACGAGGCCGGCCGCGAGGCCGTCCACCAGGTGATCCGCGAGCGCCGCGACATCCGCAACGGCTTCCGCCCGGACCCGATCCCGCACGAGGTGCTGATCCGCGTCCTGGAGGCCGCCCACACCGCGCCCAGCGTCGGCTACTCGCAGCCCTGGGACTTCGTGGTGATCCGCTCGGCCAAGACCCGCCGGCGGATGCACGCCCTGGCCGAGCGCCAGCGCGAGGCGTACGCGGACTCGCTGCCCAAGGGCCGGGCCAAGCAGTTCAAGGAAATCAAGATCGAGGCCATCCTCGACACCCCGGTCAACATCGTGGTGACCGCCGACCGCACCCGCGGCGGTCGGCACACCCTGGGCCGGCACACCCAGCCGCAGATGGCCCCGTACTCGGCCGCGCTGGCCGTCGAGAACCTCTGGCTGGCCGCCCGCGCCGAGGGCCTGGGCGTCGGCTGGGTGAGCTTCTTCGACGACGAGGAGCTCGTCCGCGAGCTCGGCCTGCCCGAGCACCTGGAGGTCGTCGCCTACCTGTGCGTCGGCTTCGTCGACGAGTTCCCGGACGAGCCCGAGCTGGAGCAGCAGGGCTGGGCCAAGAAGCGCCCGCTCGCCTGGGTCGTCCACGAGGAGCAGTACGGCAACCGCGCGCTGCCCGGCGAGGAGCCGCAGAGCCTGCTCGCCGAGACCCTGCGCGGCATCCGCCCGCTGGACGCCAAGGCGCTCGGCGAGGCCTGGGACCGGCAGAAGCGGATGACCAAGCCGGCCGGCTCGCTCGGCATGCTGGAGATCATCTCCGCCCAGCTGTCCGGCCTGTCCCGCAAGTGCCCGCCGCCGATCCCGGAGCCCGCCTGCGTGGCGATCTTCGCCGGCGACCACGGCGTGCACGCCCAGGGCGTCACCCCCTGGCCGCAGGAGGTGACCGCCCAGATGGTCGGCAACTTCCTGGCCGGGGGAGCGGTGATCAACTCCTTCGCCAAGCAGATCGGCACCGAGGTCTGCGTGGTCGACGTCGGCGTCGCCGCCGAGCTGCCCGAGGCCGTCCAGCAGGGCCGCGCCACCGGCCTGCTGCCGCGCAAGGTCCGCCCCGGCACCGCCGACATGACCCAGGGCCCGGCGATGACCCGCGAGGAGGCCCTCAAGGCCATCGAGGTCGGCATCGAGACCGCCCGCGACCTGGTCGCGGCGGGCAACAAGGCGCTGGTCACCGGCGACATGGGGATCGCCAACACCACCGCCTCGGCCGCCCTGATCTCGGTGTTCACCGGCCTCGACCCGGCCGAGGTCACCGGCCGCGGCACCGGCATCGACGACGAGACCCACACCCGCAAGATCGAGGTCATCCGCGCCGCGCTGGCCCTGCACCGGCCCGACCCGAGCGACCCGGTGGGCGTCCTCGCCGCCGTCGGCGGCCTGGAGCACGCCGCCCTGGCCGGCTTCCTGCTGGGCGCCGCCTCGCTGCGCACCCCGGTGGTCCTGGACGGCGTCATCGCCGGTTCGGCCGCGCTGGCCGCCAAGGCCATCGCCCCCGAGGTGCTGGCCGCCTGCATCGCCGGCCACCGCTCCGCCGAGCCCGGCCACCAGGCCGCGCTGGCGAAGCTCGGCCTGCGCCCGCTGATCGACCTGGACCTGCGGCTCGGCGAGGGCACCGGTGCCCTGCTGGCCCTGCCGCTGGTGCAGAGCGCGGCCCGGGCGATGCACGATGTAGCCACCTTCGACTCCGCCGGGGTCACCGAGAAGGCCTGACGCACCCCGTCACCGCTCCGCGGACCGGCCCGAGGGCGCCCGGACCGCGGAGCGGTGTCGTGCCGTACCGTCCCCACACCCGCACCACCCGATCAGGAGCACCGCCGATGACCGCGCCCACCCCGCACCCGAGCACCGAGGGCCGTACCCCCTACCCGGTCGGCCTGCTGCTGGCCGGCCGCCGCGTCGTCGTGGTCGGCGGCGGCCAGGTCGCCCAGCGGCGGCTGCCCGCCCTGATCGCCGCCGGGGCCGACCTGCACCTGATATCCCCGGCCACCACCCCGGCCGTCCAGGCCATGGCCGACGCCGGCGAACTCACCTGGCACGCCCGCCCGTACCGGGACGGCGACCTGGCCGACACCTGGTACGCCCTGGTCGCCACCGACGACCAGGCCGTCAACACGGCGGTCAGCGCCGAGGCCGAGCGCGAGCGGGTGTTCTGCTCCCGCAGCGACGACGCCGCCGCGGCCACCGCCTGGACCCCGGCCAGCGGCCGCGACGCGGGCGCCACCGTCGCCGTCCTCACCGGCGACCCGCGCCACTCCGCCGCCCTGCGCGACGCCATCGTGGACGGCCTGCGGGACGGCTCGCTGGCCGCCCGCCAGTACCGCTCGCACGGGGCCGGCGTGGCCCTGG
The DNA here is from genome assembly GCF_040609095.1 of Kitasatospora sp. NPDC004799. NCBI lineage: Bacteria > Bacillati > Actinomycetota > Actinomycetes > Kitasatosporales > Streptomycetaceae > Kitasatospora > Kitasatospora sp. NPDC004799. Next base: position 5,982 of record NZ_JBEXJK010000076.1, on the reverse strand, counting down.
TCGGCGGCGGCCCCGGCGACCCGGACCTGATCACCGTGCGCGGCCGCCGGCTGCTCGCCGACGCCGACGTGGTCGTCACCGACCGCCTCGCCCCGCGCGAGCTGCTCGCCGAACTGCCCGAGCACGTCGAGGTGATCGACGCCTCCAAGATCCCGTACGGCCGCTTCATGGCCCAGGAGGCGATCAACCGCACCCTGATCGAGCACGCCAAGGCCGGCAAGTTCGTGGTCCGGCTCAAGGGCGGCGACCCGTACGTCTTCGGCCGCGGCGGCGAGGAGCTGCTGGCCTGCGCGGAGGCCGGGCTGCCGGTCACCGTGGTGCCCGGGATCTCCAGCTCGATCAGCGTCCCCGCCGCGGCCGGCGTCCCGGTCACCCACCGCGGCCTGACCCACGAGTTCACCGTGATCTCCGGCCACGTCGGCCCGGACGACGAGCGCTCGCTCACCAACTGGCGGGCCGCCGCGCAGATGAGCGGCACCCTGGTGCTGCTGATGGCCGTCGACAAGATCGGCGCGATCGCCGCCCGGCTGGTCGAGTACGGCCGGCCGGCGGACACCCCCGTCGCGATCGTCCAGGAGGGCACCACCGCCGCCCAGCGCCGGGTGGACGCCACCCTCGGCACCGTCGCCGCGGTGGTCGAGGCCGAGGGCGTCAAGCCCCCGGCGGTCATCGTCGTCGGCGAGGTGGTCGACGTGCTGGCCGCGGCCTTCCGGGACTGAACCCGCGCGGAGCGGGACGTGGGCGTGGAGTAGGAAGTCGGCCCGGCCGACTTCCTACTCCAGCGGCTGCTCCGTCCAGATGACCTTTCCCGTCGCCGTGTAGCGCGTCCCCCAGCGGTCCGCGAACTGTGCGACCAGGAACAGCCCGCGCCCGCCCTCGTCCTCGGTCGCCGCGTACCGCAGGTGCGGCGAGGTGCTGCTGCCGTCCGACACCTCGCAGATCAGCGAACGGTCCCGCAGCAGCCGCACCCGGATCGGCCCGGAGCCGTACCGGATCGCGTTGGTCACCAGCTCGCTCAGGATCAGCTCGGTGACGAACGCGGCCTCCGCCAGCCCCCAGGCCGTCAGCCGCTCCGCGACCGCGGCCCGGACCTCGCCCACCGCCGCCGGGTCCGAGGGCACCTCCCACTGCGCCACCTGGTCCGGCGCCAGCACCCTGGTCCGCGCCACCAGCAGCGCGATGTCGTCCTGCGGGTGCTCCGGCAGCATCGCCCCGAGCACGTCCGCACAGGTCTGCTCCGGGGTGCGCGGCGGCCCGGTCAACGCCGCCCGCAGCAGCTCCAGCCCCTCGTCGATGTCCCGCTCCCGGTCCTCCACCAGCCCGTCCGTGTACAGCACCAGCCGGCTGCCCTCGGCCAGCTCCAGCTCGACGGTCTCGAACGGCAGCACCCCCAGCCCCAGCGGCGGCCCGGTCGGCAGCTCCGGGAACACCACCCGGCCCTCCGGGTCCACCACGGCCGGCGGCGGGTGCCCGGCGGTGGCCAGCGCGCAGCGCCGCGACACCGGGTCGTAGATCGCGTACAGGCAGGTCGCCCCGGCCAGCGCCGCGCGCTCGCCGCCCGGGGCCTCCTCCTGGTCGATCCGGCTCACCAGCTCGTCCAGGTGCCCCAGGAGCTCGTCCGGCGGCAGGTCCAGGGTCGAGAAGTTGTGGATCGCCGTACGCAGCCGGCCCATCGTCGCCGCCGCGTGCAGCCCGTGCCCCACCACGTCCCCGACCACCAGCGCCACCCGCGCGCCCGGCAGCGGGATCACGTCGAACCAGTCCCCGCCCACCCCGGCCTGGGCCGGCAGGTAGCGGTGCGCCACGTCCAGCGCGGTCTGCTCCGGCAGGCTGCGCGGCAGCAGGCTGTGCTGGAGCGTCACCGCCATGGCGTGCTCCCGGGTGTAGCGGCGGGCGTTGTCGATGCACACCGCCGCGTGCGACACCAGCTCCTCGGCCAGCGCCAGGTCCTCCGCCTCGAACGGCTCCGCCCGCTGCGCCCGCCAGAACCGGGCCACCCCGAGCAGCACCCCGCGCGCCCGCAGCGGCACCCGCACCAGCGAGTGCACCCCGTACGCCAGCGCCTGCGCCGACCGCTCCGGGTCCTGCTCCCGCCACCGGGTGGCCTCCGCCAGGTGCGGCTCGATGCCGGGCTCCCCGCTGTTCAGCGCCCCGGCCAGCGGGCTCGCGGGCACCACGTCCAGCACCGTGCCGACCGGGTAGAACGGCGCGTCGTCCCGTACGCCCGTCAGCGCGGCCCGGCGCATCCGCCCCAGCAGGGGGCCCGGCGGCGGCTCCTCGCCGGCCAGCACCTGGTCCGCCAGGTCCACCGTGACGAAGTCCGCGAACCGCGGCACCGCGACCTGCGCCAGCTCCTCCGCCGTCCGCGTGACGTCCAGCGTGCTGCCCACCGTCACCCCGGCGTCGTACAGCAGCCGCAGCCGCCGCTGCGCGCGCTCGGCCCGGCCGGACAGCGCCGCCAGCTCGGTGGAGTCGCGCAGCGTGGCGACGCAGCCGGGCAGCCCGCCCGGCTGGTCGATCAACCGGACGTTCACCGCCAGCAGCCGCTCCCCGGACAGCACCACCTGGTCGGTGACCGGGCGCCCGGCGGTCAGCAGCTCCAGCGGCGCCTGCTCCAGGCCCAGCCCGTCCACCGGTCGGCCCTCGGCGTCCGGCGGCAGGTCCAGCAGCCGGCGCGCCTCGTCGTTGCAGAGCAGCAGCCGCCCGTCCCCGCCGACGATCATCACGCCCTCGCGCACCGCGTGCAGCACCGCCGCGTGGTGCTCGTACATCCTGGTCATCTCGACCGGGCCCAGCCCGTGCGTCTGGCGCCGCAGCCGCCGGCTGATCAGCGCCGTCCCGAGCGTGGCCAGCCCCACCGCGGCCGCCGCCGCGCCCAGCACCACCGGCAGCTGCCGCTCGCTGGCGCTGCTGACGTTCTTCAGCGTGACGCCCGCCGAGACCAGCCCGACCACCGAGTTGTCCGGCGCGTACACCGGGACCACCGCCTGCACCAGCGGGCCGAGCGTGCCCGTGACCTGCTCCGTCACCACCTGCCCGTGCAGCGCGGGCTGGTAGGTGCCGACGAACTGCTGGCCGATCCGCGCCGGGTTCGGGTGGGTGTAGCGGATGCCCTGGTTGTTCATCACCACGATGAAGTCCACCCCGGTGGCGATCCGCGCCGACTGCGCCCTCGGCTGCAGGACGGCCGTCGGGTCGGGGGAGCGCAGCGCGTCGACGATGCCCGGGGACGTGGCGAAGGCCTGCGCCACCGCCACCGAACGGTTGCGCGCCTCGTGCTCGGCGTCGTTGCGCGACTGCACCACCAGCGCCACCGCGGCCGCCACCACCAGCAGCAGCACCACCAGGACCTGGAGCGCGAAGACCTGCCCCGCCACCGACCGGTGCCACACCGACCACCGCGGCTTCGCGCGCGGCAGCTGTGGCCGACCGTGTGGGCGCCCACCGGGGGAGCCGGCGGAGCCAGTGGCGCCAGAGGCCGACGGAGCCCAGGATCGGCCCGGATTTCGGGCCATACGGTCATATTTGCACTACGGCCAGCCGGGGACCACCCCGCTCCCTCGGCCGTTTGTCCTTCCCCGCCCCGGCTTGGCAAGATCGCAGGGTGTCCGAACCCCGCACCATCACCGACCCGGCCGACCCCCGCCTCGCCGACTACACCGGCCTCACCGACGTCGAGCTGCGCCGCCGCCGCGAACCCGCCGAGGGCCTCTTCATCGCCGAGGGGGAGAAGGTCATCCGCCGCGCGCTCGCCGCCGGCTACCGGATGCGGTCGATGCTGCTCACCCCCAAGTGGCTGGAGGTGATGGGCGACGTCATCGCCGATGCCGACGCCCCCGTCCACGTGGTCGAGCCCGCGCTCGCCGAAGCCGTCACCGGCTACCACGTGCACCGCGGCGCCCTCGCCTCGATGGAGCGCAAGCCCCTTCCGGACGCCGCCGAGGTGCTCGCCGGGGCCCGCCGGGTCGCCGTCCTGGAGGGCCTGGTCGACCACACCAACCTCGGCGCCATCTTCCGCAGCGCCGCCGCCCTCGGCATGGACGCCGTCCTGCTCTCGCCGGACTGCGCCGACCCGCTCTACCGGCGCGCCGTCAAGGTCTCCATGGGCGCCGTCTTCGCGGTCCCGTACGCCCGTCTGGACCCCTGGCCGGCCGCCCTCGACACCGTCCGCGAGGCCGGCTTCACCCTGCTCGCCCTCACCCCCGCCGACACCGCCGTCGACCTCCACACCCTGGCCCCGCACAGCCTCCCCAAGGCGGCCCTCATGCTCGGCGCCGAGGGCGACGGCCTCACCCCGCGCGCCATCGCCGCCGCCCACCACCCGGTCCGCATCCCGATGGCCCACGGCATCGACTCCCTCAACGTCGGCGCCGCCGCAGCCGTCGCCTTCTACGCCGTCACCACCCCCTGACCCAAGAAGCCCCCCTTTCCCGGCCCCGCCCGCATCCCGCACAAGAAGTCGGCGGGCCCGACTTTCCACTCCACGGGCCACCCCCAGGGCCCCACATCAGAAGTCGGCCCGCCCGACTTCCTGTGCCTGCCCGGCGCCGCAGGAGCACCTCCCGGGCCCGTGGCCCGCAGCGCGCGCGTCCTGCACGAGAAGTCGGCGGGTCCGACCTCCGGCGCCGACCTGCTCCGCCGGCCCGCCCGACTCCCATCCCGCGGGGCCACCTCCCACATCAGAAGTCGGCCTGCCCGACTTTTGGCGCGTCCGCTCGCCGCCTCCGCAGGGCGTTGTCGGTTCCGCCGCGTCATCAAAAGTCGGCTGGGCCGACTTCTCGTGCAGGTTTTCTCCGCCCCTTTCACAGCGGGCAAGTCCGCCAGAAGTCGCATGCCCCCGGCTGTCTCCCGGGTCTGTGGCCTGCAGCGTGCGCGTCCTGCACGAGAAGTCGGCGGGTCCGACTTCCGGCGCCGACCTGCTCCGCAGGCCCGCCCGACCTTCCGTGCCGCCCCGCCTTGCCGGGTGACGACCCACGCCTCCCTGCCGCATCAGAAGTCGGCCCGCCCGACTTTTGGCGCGCGTCCGCTTGCCGCTTCCGTAGGGCGTTGTCGGTTCCGCCGCGTCACGAGAAGTCGGCCGGGCCGACTTCTCATGCATGGCCGCTTTTTCGGAGGCACCTGCCAGCGCGCCCAGCCGAGGACGCTCCGGTGTCGGGCTGCGCCAGAAGTCGGCTGGGCCGACTTCTCGCGTGGAGCCCGGTGGGGCGTCAGCCCGTGGGGGAGGTGGGCGGGGCCGGGGCGGCGGCGGGGGGCGGGGTGGTGGCGCCGGGCCAGGACTCGTCGAGGGTGCCGTCGGGGCGGACGGTGTAGCGGGTGGAGGTGACCGCGCCGGTGACGGCCGCGCGTTCCTCGCGGACGACCGTGCCGCCCTCCAGCCGCCAGCTGGCCGCCGCCTGCGGGTCCGCCACCGAGGTGCGGGAGGTGGTGGCGACCGGCGCGTCCCCGGCGAAGGTGTAGAGCTGGACGAGGTCGACCGGCGCCGAGCCGTCCGCTCGTCGCAGGACGACCACCGCGGCCGGCAGGCCCTTGTAACGGGCCGGCAGCACCGCGCTCAGCGCGACCTGCGGCCCGGCCCCGACCGAGTGTCCGTTCTGCAGGGTGACGGCCGGCCCGCCGGCCCCGTCGGGGTAACTGTGGTTGGGCCAGTCCACCGCCGGCACCGGCGCCTGCGGGGGCGTCAGCCCGCCGTCCGCGCCGCCGCGCGCCGCCGCCGGGAGCGGTACGGCCGAGGCCTGCGGCGCGACGTCCGCCGACGTCCCGGGAGCTGCCCGCTCGGCCCCGGAGCCCGCGCTCGCCACCGTCCCGGTCGGCGGCCGCACGCTCCGGTTGTCCCGGTTCTCGCACCCCTGCGCCGCCGCGATGGCCAGCGCCACCCCGATGGTCACCGTGACGACAACCATGCACCACCTGTATACCGACCACAAGGGGGCACCCATCTCTGGATGTTTCCGGCATATGTCAAGCCTTGGTAAGGTTCTTCGC
>NZ_JBEXJK010000075.1:0-26256 GCF_040609095.1 Kitasatospora sp. NPDC004799 | reverse complement strand
AGCGCTTCAGCCACGGCACGGACTGCGCCTCACCGGCGGCGATCCGGTCGAGGTCGTCCTCCATCTTGGCGCGCAGGCGCCGTTCCGGCCGGGCCCGCGGCCGCGGGGGGACCGGACGGGGGAGTCCGGTGGTCGGCCGCCGGTCAGCCGGTGGCGGCGCCGGTCGGCCAGTAGCCGGGGACCGGGGGCTGCTGCCGGGGGACGTTGAACTGCTCGCCGGGGGCGGTCCAGAAGCCCTCGCGCAGGGAGAGCGCCATGCCGGCCCAGTCCAGCGCGGTCTCGACCGTGTGGTTGAGCGCCTCCTGCGACCAGGTGTCGTCGAAGACCAGCGGCAGGACGGGGGCGACCTGCTCGATGGTGGCGATCAGCGGGTTGTGGGTGATGGCCTCGTCGACCAGCAGGACGATCGGCTTGCGCAGCGCCGACGCCCAGCCGAGCTCCAGGCTCACGCCGGCCGAGAGCGGGGCGCCGACGTAGGCGAAGACGAGGTCGGCGGACTGGAGGGCGCGGAAGTCGGAGGGGACGCGGGGCTCCGGCGCGCGGCCGGAGATGGTCCAGGCGTCGCTGTGGTGCGCGCTGTACACGGCGGCACCGCTGCGGAGCAGGGTGGTACGGAGCGTCGTCAGCCGCGTCCGGCTGGCGAGGGTCACCACACTGTCGGCCGGCCCGGTCAGTCGCATCAGCGGGGCGGCCAGGAACACACGTGCACGCCGACCCTCAGGGGCCTGGCTGTCGTGGTGACGCAGGTAGGGCTCGGTCATGTCGACTCCGGGGAAAGGCCGACCGGGGGAGTGTGTGTCGGCGATGCGTTGGATGTGGGCTGCTCTGTGGACTGATCCGCTGATGAACGGTTTAGTTTTTGACGGTACATTGGCAAGGTGTGGCTCCCTGCCGGACCATTGCGAGCGAACTGATCGTCCATCGCGGCGCGGCGCCGCGTCCAGGGTTGGCCCGTGTCATGTGGATGACTGGCAGGGAGATGACGCACGCTCCGCCGGCCCGGGCGGATGGCCGCCGCCCCCTCGCGCGCCGCTATGCGAGCCGTTATCCTGCATCCGTTCGATGCTTCCAATGGCGGTTCTCAAAGAGAGTGAGGGCGTGACCGACATGCGCCGATTTGTCCGCAAGATAGTGCTTTCGCTGGCCGTCGCCGCTACGGTGCTCGGTGTCGGCTCGATCGCGAATGCCGCCGACTCGCACGACGCGATTTCCGTCCAGGCCGCCGTGAGCGTTGCGGACGACATCTCCTGGCAGTGAGCGGGGTCCGGTTGGGGGGCCGTTAGGGGAAATGGCCGCTTAACGGCTGCCCCGCCGGCCGGCCCGACCCGGCGGGCGGCTCAGTCGACGGCTTCCTGCGCCTTTCGGCCGAGCACGTACCCGAGTTGGAACAGCGAGTCGACCTTGTAGTCGTCCCGCATTTCGGCTATATGTCTCGCGAGCGTCCGCTCGCTGATTCCCAGGCGCCGCGCGATGACCCGGTGATTGGTGCCTTCCAGCATCTGGTCGATGATCGTCTGCCGCAGCCGGGAGACCACCTGCCGCGGCACCGTGCGGTCCCCGTCGAATTCCAGCGCCCGGCTCCAGTACTGCTCGAACACCTCCTTGGCGAGGTAGTCGACGACAGCGGGGTCGTAGATGAAGGCCGCGAGGCTCATGTCGTCGTCGATGGGGATCACGGCGACCCGGCGGTCCATCACGATGAGTCTCGTGTAGGGCTCGTCGAGCGTCCGGTACTGGCCGCCGGCCCGCGCCAGCGTGGCCACGTAGTCCCTGGTCGGCTGGTGGTAGCGGGTGCTCGCGTGGTAGATCGTCCGCATCTTCGTGCCACTGCGGAGCGTATTCAGATCGTATGCGATCATCCGGGCGAGGAGATCCGGCTGCCGCGGGCCGCCGGGTTGCAGGGCCAGGGCCTCCTCGAACCCGGAATCCCTGAACTGCTCCAATCGCTGCCTGATGAGGGCTTTTCCCCGGACGTGCTCTATTGATCCCCCGGACTGCTTCGGACTGTGGAATTCCCGGGCGAGGTCCTGCAGCTCGGAGGGGAGCGATACCGCGCGCGACAGGAATTCCAGCGCCTGGCGCTGCCAGGAATGGCTGAGACTCGTCGAGAGCTGCGTGGGGTCGGCGGCCACGAAAACCGTCGGATCATCGCTGTCGGGTACGAGAAGACCGATCCTGACCAGCTCGTCCCGCGCGGAACCGTCCTGGTCGCCGTCGCCGGCCGACGGCAGCTCGCCGTCTCCTCGGACGACCGCGAGATATAGCTCCTTGGCCTCCGCCGAGAGGATGGTCGAGCCGGCGGCAAGGGGATGCTCTCGTCCACTCATTCGCGACTCCTTGCCGTTAACCGTGCTTGCCTGCGTCCCATCAGCGGCGGTGCTGAACGAGTTTTAGCATGCCAGATCGGGTGAGCCCCCCGGAGAGGGATCGCGACCGCACTCTCTCACCACACGGCGGCCGCCGGCACCCCCCGAGAGGAGGGGCCGGCGGCCGGTGGGCGGTCGGGTCAGCGCTTGGGACGCCAGACGACGAGGGCGCTGGACTGCGGGGTCGGGGGCTGGTACGGGACGAGGTCGCGGCGGTAGGAGGCGTGGACCGCGGCCTCGCGCTGCTGGAGCGCGGTGGCGGCGCCCTCCAGGGAGTCGACCAGCTCCGCGACGCGGGACTGGAGCGCGGTGACCTGGTTCTCCAGCTCGATGATCCGCTTGATGCCCGCGAGGTTGATGCCCTCGTCCTGGGAGAGCCGCTGGACCTCGCGCAACTGCTGGATGTCGCGCGCGGAGTAGCGCCGGCCGCGCCCGGCGGTGCGGTCGGGGCAGACCAGGCCGAGGCGGTCGTACTGGCGCAGCGTCTGCGGGTGCAGGCCGGACAGCTCGGCGGCCACCGAGATGACGTACACCGGGGTGTCCTCGGTGAGGACGTACGGCGGCGGGCCCGCGGCGGCCCGGCGGGGGCGCCGGGGGCCGGCACCGGGCAGGCCCTCGCCGAGGCCGGAGCCGATCGGGGTGTCGGGGTCGATCGGGTTCATCGGGGACATCTGGTCGTCACGCTCCCTTCGCCGCCTTGAACAGGGCGGCTCGCGGATCGTCGGAGGCGGTGGCCTCGCGGTACTGCTCCAGGGCGCTCAGCGCGTCACCGGTGACGTGCTGGGGCACCACGACCTCGACGGTGACGAGGAGGTCGCCGCGGGTGCCGTCCTTGCGGGTGGCGCCCTTGCCGCGGGCGCGCATGGTGAGGCCGTTGGCGCTGCCCGGGGGCAGCTTGAGCTTCACGGTCGGGCCGTTCAGCGTGGGCACCTCGATGGTCGCGCCGAGCGCGGCCTCCGGGAAGGAGACCGGGACGGTGACGGTGAGGTTGTCGCCCTTGCGGCCGAAGACCGGGTGCGGGTCGACGTGCACGGTGACGTAGAGGTCGCCGGGCTGCCCGCCGCGCTCGCCCTGGGCGCCCTTGCCCTTGAGCCGGATGCGCTGGTCGGCCTGGACGCCGGCCGGGATCCGGACCTGCATGGTGCGGGCCGAGCTGGCGCGCCCGCTGCCGTGGCAGTCGGGGCACGGGTCGTCGACGATCATGCCCCGGCCGCGGCAGTCCTTGCACGGCTCGGAGAGCGCGAAGGCGCCCTGGCCGCGGCTGACGGTGCCCGCGCCGACGCAGGTCGGACAGACCCGCGGGGTGGTGCCGGACTTGGCGCCGGTGCCGTTGCAGCCGCGGCAGGGGGCCTGGCTGGTCATCCGCAGCGGGACGGTCGCGCCGTCCACCGCCTCCTCGAAGGAGAGCGTCACCTCGGTCTCGACGTCGGCGCCCCGCCGGGGCTGGGCCTGCCGGGTGCCGCCGCGGTTGAAGAGGCCGCCGAAGACGTCGCCGATGCCGCCGCCGCCACCGCCGCCGCCCTGGCTGCCGCTGAAGAGGTCGCCGAAGTCGAAGCTGTAGCTGCCGCCGCCGCCGGGGCCGCCGGCCCGGAAGCCGCCGTTGGCGAAGAGGCTGCGGGCCTCGTCGTACTCCTTGCGGCGCTTCTCGTCGGAGAGGACGTCGTACGCCTCGGAGATGTCCTTGAACCGCTCCTCGGCCTTGGCGTCACCCTTGTTGGCGTCGGGGTGGAACTCGCGCGCGAGCTTGCGGTAGGTCTTCTTGATCTCGGTGGCGGTGGCGTCCTTGGGTACGCCGAGGACCTTGTAGTAGTCCTTCTCGACGAAGTCCTTGCCGCTCATGCGCCCACCTCGCTGCGCTCGGCAGCCACTGAGCGGTACACGCGCCCCTCAACGGTTCTCCCCCAGCCTTCGGCCGGGGGGACCCCCATGCTGCGCTCGCTCACGGCTCCCGCCACCTCCCGATGTCCATCGTCACTGCGCTGTCAACAGCCGGTGAAGGAACGGCTGCTGACAGCGCGCTGCGGAGCCGGCCGCCGTACTGGCCGGCGTACGACTCCGCAGCGCACTGGTTGTCAGCTGTCACAGGTTGTCAGCTGTCCGAGCCACCGTCGGACTTGTCCGCGTCGGCGGACTTCGCCTCGGCGTCCGAGGACGCCTGGCTGCCGGGCTGGGGCTCCGCGACGGCCACCATCGCCGGGCGGATGATCCGCTCGCCGATGCGGTAGCCGGGCTGGAGGATCTGCACACAGGTGTCCTCGGTGACGTCCGAGGAGTAGCTGTGCATCAGCGCCTCGTGCATGGTCGGGTCGAAGGGCTCGCCCTCCTTGCCGAACTGCTGCAGGCCCAGCTTGGCGACGACCGTCTCCAGCGACTCGGCGACGGACTTGAAGCCGCCCGTGACCTCGCCGTGCTCGCGGGCGCGGCCGATGTCGTCCAGGACCGGGATCAGCGACTCCAGGATGTTGGAGACGGCGATCTCGCGGACGGTCAGCCGGTCGCGCTCGACCCGCTTGCGGTAGTTCTGGTACTCGGCCTGGAGGCGCTGGAGGTCACCGGTGCGCTCGGCGAGCTCGCGCTTGGCGGCGGCGAGGTCGTCCGAACCGGACTCCCCGGCGCCGGCCGCGGCGGCCTCCTCGGCAGCCTTGATCACGGCCTCCTCGGCGGCGGAGTCGTCGCCGGGCTTACCGCCCTGCGCCTTGTCCGTCATGCCGCACCGCCCTTGGGCTTCTCGTCGTCCACGATCTCGGCGTCGACGACGTCGTCGTCCTTGGCCTGGGCGGAGTCACCGGAGGGGGCGCCGGCGGCGGCGTCGGCGTTGGCGTACAGCGCCTGGCCGAGCTTCTGCGCGGTGGTGGAGACCTTCTCCGAGGCCTCGCGGATCTTCGCGATGTCCTCGCCCTTCAGGGCCTCCTTGAGCTCGCCGATGGCGGTCTCGACCTCGGTCTTGACGTCGCCCGGCAGCTTGTCGGCGTTGTCGGCGATGAACTTCTCGGTCGAGTAGACGAGCTGCTCGGCGGAGTTGCGGGTCTCCACGGCCTCGCGGCGCTTGTGGTCGTCCTCGGCGTACTGCTCGGCCTCGCGGCGCATGCGGTCGACCTCGTCCTTCGGCAGCGAGGAGCCGCCGGTGACGGTCATCTTCTGCTCCTTGCCGGTGCCGAGGTCCTTGGCACCGACGTGCATGATGCCGTTGGCGTCGATGTCGAAGGTGACCTCGATCTGCGGCAGGCCGCGCGGCGCCGGCGGCAGGCCGGTCAGCTCGAACATGCCGAGCTTCTTGTTGTACGCGGCGATCTCGCGCTCGCCCTGGTAGACCTGGATCTGCACGGACGGCTGGTTGTCCTCGGCCGTGGTGAAGATCTCGGAGCGCTTGGTCGGGATCGTGGTGTTGCGCTCGATCAGCTTGGTCATGATGCCGCCCTTGGTCTCGATGCCGAGGGACAGCGGGGTGACGTCCAGCAGGAGGACGTCCTTGACCTCGCCCTTCAGGACACCGGCCTGGAGCGCGGCGCCGATGGCGACGACCTCGTCCGGGTTGACGCCCTTGTTGGCGTCCTGGCCGCCGGTCAGCTCCTTGACGAGCTCGGCGACGGCCGGCATGCGGGTGGAGCCACCGACCAGGACGACGTGGTCGATCTCGGAGAGCGAGATGCCGGCGTCCTTGATGACGTTGTGGAACGGGACCTTGCAGCGCTCCAGCAGGTCCGCGGTCAGCTGCTGGAACTGGGCGCGGGTGAGCTTCTCGTCCAGGTGCAGCGGGCCCTCGGCGGAGGCCGTGATGTACGGCAGGTTGATCGAGGTCTCGGAGGACGAGGACAGCTCGATCTTGGCCTTCTCGGCGGCCTCGCGCAGACGCTGCAGGGCCATCTTGTCCTTGGACAGGTCGACGCCGTGGCCGGCCTGGAAGACCTTGACCAGGTGGTCGACGACGCGCTGGTCCCAGTCGTCACCACCGAGGTGGTTGTCACCGTTGGTGGCCTTCACCTCGACGACCCCGTCGCCGATCTCCAGCAGGGAGACGTCGAAGGTGCCGCCGCCGAGGTCGAAGACCAGGATGGTCTGGTCGTCCTTGTCCAGGCCGTACGCGAGGGCGGCCGCGGTCGGCTCGTTGACGATGCGCAGGACGTTGAGCCCCGCGATCTCACCGGCCTCCTTGGTGGCCTGGCGCTCGGAGTCGTTGAAGTACGCCGGAACGGTGATGACGGCGTCGGTGACGGTCTCGCCCAGGTACGCCTCGGCGTCGCGCTTCAGCTTCTGCAGCACGAAGGCCGAGATCTGCTGGGGGTTGAAGTCCTTGCCGTCGATGTTGATCTTCCACCCGGTGCCCATGTGGCGCTTGACCGAGCGGATGGTGCGGTCGACGTTGGTGACCGCCTGGCGCTTGGCCACCTCGCCGACCAGGACCTCGCCGTTCTTGGCGAAGGCGACGACGGACGGCGTGGTCCGCGCGCCCTCGGCGTTCGTGATGACGGTGGGCTCGCCACCCTCCAGAACGCTGACGACCGAGTTCGTCGTACCGAGGTCGATGCCGACCGCGCGTGCCATCGTAGATACCTCCACGGAAGAGTTGAGCTTTACGGGCTCAAGGATGCACGACTCGACGGGTGGCGTCAACAGGTATGAGTGCGGCCCGCTCAACTTTGCTGAGCGCGGCCTCCTCGCGGGGCCGTCGCGGGGCCGTCGCGGGGTCGCCCGGGGCGGTGCGGGCCCGCCACGCCGGACCGGGGGGTGCGCCCACGTGACTGCCGCCATAGCTTGGGAATCTTCTGGGAAACGTTGCCCACCGGTAATGTCCGGGCCGTCGGCCCGGCAAGTTACCGACCAGTACACTCAGTCCGAAGAACCGTAGGACCGCAGAGCCTGCTCAACCGCAAAGCCGCAGGAGACGGAGAGCCGATGCAGCTAGCAGCGATCGTCATCTCGCTGGTCACATTCGTGATCGGCACCGCGCTCGCCCTTCGTGCGGCGTGGCACATCTTCAAGGTGGTGCTGACCGGCTCGCCGGACTCCACCCGCTTCGGGAAGCCCGCCCAGCGGGTGAAGACGGTGGCGGTCGAGTTCGTCGGCCACACCAGGATGAACCGCTGGGGGATCGTCGGCATCGCCCACTGGTTCGTCGCGGTCGGCTTCTTCAGCCTGGTGCTGACCATCGTCAACGCCTTCGGCCAGCTCTTCGACGCCGACTTCGCGCTGCCGGTGATCGGCCACTGGATGATCTGGCAGCTCTTCGTCGAGCTGGTCGGCACCCTGACCACGCTGGGCATCCTGGTGCTGATCGTGATCCGGCTGATGAGCCTGCCGTCCAAGTCCGGCCGCAAGTCCCGGTTCGCCGGTTCGATCGCCTGGCAGGCCTTCTACGTCGAGTACACCATCCTCGGCATCGGCGTCTGCATCCTGATGCTGCGCGCGCTGGAGGGCGCCCTCAACGGCGTCGACTCGTACGGTCCGGAGCACCTGGTCTCGTACCCGCTGGTCTCCGCGTTCAGCGGGCTGTCGCACGGCACGCTGGAGAACCTGATCTACCTGTTCGCGATGCTGAAGATCTGCATCTCGTTCGCGTGGGCGACCACCATCGGCCTCAACCCCTCGATGGGCGTGGCCTGGCACCGCTTCCTCGGCTTCTTCAACATCTACTTCAAGCGCGAGGAGGACGGCGGTACCGCGCTCGGCGCCCTCCGTCCGATGACCAGCAACGGTCAGCCGATCGACTTCGAGGACCCGGCCGACGACGCCGTGTTCGGCGTCTCCCAGGTCGAGCACTTCTCCTGGAAGGGCATCCTCGACTTCTCCACCTGCACCGAGTGCGGCCGCTGCCAGTCGCAGTGCCCCGCCTGGAACACCGGCAAGCCGCTCTCGCCGAAGCTGCTGATCATGAGCCTGCGCGAGCACGCCTACGGCAAGGCGCCGTACCTGCTGGCCGGCGGCGGCAAGGACATGGAGGGTGCGGAGAAGGCCACCTCCGAGCAGCTCGAGGGCGTCCCGGCGGCCGCCCTGGCCGAGGCCGAGCGCCCGCTGATCGGCACCGCCGAGGAGAACGGCGTCATCGACCCGGACGTGCTGTGGTCCTGCACCACCTGCGGCGCCTGCGTCGAGCAGTGCCCGGTGGACATCGAGCACATCGACCACATCGTCGACATGCGCCGCTACCAGGTGATGATCGAGTCCTCGTTCCCGACCGAGGCCGGGACGATGCTCAAGAACCTGGAGAACAAGGGCAACCCGTGGGGCATGGCCACCAAGGCCCGCCTGGACTGGGTCAAGGAGCTCAAGAAGGAGACCGGCATCGAGGTGCCGGTGATCGGCGAGGACATCGACCCCGCCGAGGTCGAGTACCTCTACTGGGTCGGCTGCGCCGGCGCCCTGGAGGACCGCGCCAAGAAGACCACCAAGGCCTTCGCCGAGCTGCTGCACACCGCGGGCGTGAAGTTCGCGATCCTCGGCAAGGAGGAGTCCTGCACCGGTGACTCCGCCCGCCGCCTGGGCAACGAGTTCCTGTTCCAGATGCTCGGCGCGCAGAACGTGGAGACGCTGAACGCGGCCCTGGAGGACGCCCCGGTCAAGCGGATCGTGGCCACCTGCCCGCACTGCTTCAACACCATCGCCAACGAGTACCCGCAGCTGGGCGGCCACTTCGAGGTCATCCACCACACCCAGCTGCTCCAGCACCTCATCGACGAGGGCAAGCTGATCCCGGTCAACCCCGTCGAGGGCCTGATCACGTACCACGACCCGTGCTACCTGGGCCGCCACAACAAGGTGTACAGCCCGCCGCGCGAGATCATGGACAAGGTCCCGGGCCTGCGCCAGCAGGAGATGCACCGCCACAAGGAGCGCGGCTTCTGCTGCGGCGCCGGCGGCGCCCGGATGTGGATGGAGGAGCGCATCGGCAAGCGGATCAACACCGAGCGCGTGGACGAGGCGCTGTCGCTCAACCCGGACATCGTCTCCACCGCCTGCCCGTTCTGCCTGGTGATGCTCTCCGACTCGGTCAACGGCAAGAAGAACGAGGGCGCGGCCAAGGAGCACCTGAAGGTGGTCGACGTGGCCCAGCTGCTGCTCGACTCGGTGAAGGCGCTCCCGCCGGCCGACGAGGCGGAGCAGCCCGCGACGGTGGACGCGTAACGACCGTCGCAGCACCCGCTGTTCGACAGTTCTGCTACAACTGCCCGGCCCGGTGGACGCCGCGAACGCGCCCGCCGGGCCGGGCTTTTGGGAGGCCCGGACGGCCCGCGCGGGTACCGCGGGCGTACGGGGGGTGACGGCAATCGCACAGGCGCCGGACGGGCATTCGGTGAAAGCAAATACAGTAGGCCCGGACCGGCTTCGTGCCGGTCGACCCGTTCCGGACGGAAGCCCCGGGCGGGTCGCGACCCGCGTCGGCCGGACGGCCGGGTCCAGACCGACGACGAGGCGTCGGCCCGCCGGGCCGGGGCCGCAGAGACCACAAGGGGAACAGCGCAGACC
This sequence comes from Kitasatospora sp. NPDC004799, assembly GCF_040609095.1. Lineage (NCBI taxonomy): Bacteria > Bacillati > Actinomycetota > Actinomycetes > Kitasatosporales > Streptomycetaceae > Kitasatospora > Kitasatospora sp. NPDC004799. The sequence goes on along the minus strand of NZ_JBEXJK010000075.1, from coordinate 16,429 downwards.
ATGACCGAGGCGATCATGCTGGTCGGTGGTAAGGGCACGCGACTGCGTCCGCTGACCACCCACACCCCCAAGCCGATGCTGCCGGTGGCAGGCGTCCCGTTCATCGCGCACCAGTTGGCCCGCGCGGCCGCCGCCGGCGTCACCCGCGTCGTGCTGGCCACCTCGTACCTGGCCGAGGTGTTCGAGGACCACTTCCAGGACGGCACCCCGTACGGCATCGAGCTGGTCTACCTGACCGAGCGCGAGCCGCTGGGCACCGGCGGGGCGATCCGCAACGCCGCGTCCGGCCTGACCTGCGGCCCGGACGAGCCGGTCCTGGTCTTCAACGGCGACATCCTCTCCGGCGTCGACATCGCCGCCCTGCGCGACGGCCACGTGGCCGCCGGGGCCGACGTCACCCTGCACCTCACCCGGGTCGAGGACCCGCGCGCCTTCGGCCTCGTCCCGACCGACGAGCAGGGGCGGGTGCTGGAGTTCCTGGAGAAGCCGGAGACGCCGGAGCAGATCGTCACCGACCAGATCAACGCCGGCTGCTACGTCTTCACCCGGTCCGTGATCGACCGCATCCCGGCCGGCCGCGAGGTGTCCGTCGAGCGCGAGACCTTCCCCGAGCTGCTGGCCACCGGCGCGCTGCTGCGCGGCGTCGTGGACACCTCGTACTGGCTGGACCTGGGCACCCCGGCGGCCTTCGTCCGCGGCTCGGCCGACCTGGTGCTCGGCAAGGTCGACTCCCCGGCCGTCCCCGGCCCGACCGGCGACGCCCTGCTGCTGCCCGGCGCCACCGTCCACCCGGGCGCGGTGCTCAGCGGCGGCACCGTGGTCTCCGAGGACGCGGTGGTCGAGGCCGGCGCGATCGTCGAGGGCAGCGTGATCCTGCCGGGCGCGGTGATCGGCCCGGACACCCTGGTCAAGGACTCGATCGTGGGCGCCTTCGCCACCGTCGGCGACCGCTCGGCGCTGGACGGCGCGGTGATCGGCGACGGCGCGATCGTGGAGCCGGACAACGAGCTGCCGAACGGCATCCGGATCGCCTGCGGCACCCTGCTGCCGGTCGGCGCCGTCCGCACCTCGGCCGGCCCGGGCGGCTGCCCGGCCGGCACCAGCGCGGCCGCGGCGGTGCACGGGCCGTCGGTCGGCGCCCAGCGCTGACGTCCGTCCCGGGGGCGTTCCGGTGGGTTTCCGGCCCCGGTTCGTCTCAGCCTCGCTGCAAACCGGCCCCGGCTCCGTCCGGGGCCGACGCGGGCCGGGCCGGGCGGGTACCTTCGGACCGTGGCTGGTAATCGATACGACAGCGGTCAGGGCGCGGACCGCCCGCACGGCGGGTGGTCGGCCCCTCCGCCGCCGGGGTCGCCCGGGGGGTACGGGGGATCCGGGGGGACGGACGGGCCGGAGTACTTCACGGGCCCGCACGCGGCGGCGCCCGGCGGGCCCGGTGGCCCGCCCGGCGGGCCGGGGCACCCGGCGGGGGACGGGTACGACCCGTACGCGGCCGACCGGCCCGGCAACACCCGGGCCTTCCCGGCCGGTGACCCGTACGCGGCCGGCGGGCCCTACGCGGCCGGTGGGCCGTACGGGCAGCAGCCGCCGTACCAGGGGCACCCCGGCCAGGAGCCGGGCTACTACGACGACGGCCAGGGGCAGCCGCCGTACGGGGGCGGCCAGGGGTACGGCCCCGACCAGGGGTACGACCAGGGCTACGGACAGGACGGCTACGACCAGCAGCCGTACGGCCAGGACAACGTCGCCGTCTACCGGGCCGGCGGCCAGTCCGCCCCGCACGTCGCGGGGCCCCGGCCGCACTGGCGCGAGCTGTTCACCGGCCTGTTCCGCTCCCCGACCGCGATCTTCGACCGCGTCCGCGACCACCAGGTCTGGCTGCCCGCCCTCACCGTCTCGCTGCTGTACGGCGCGCTCGCGGTGCTCGGCATCGGGCTGACCCGCGACGACATCGTCAACTCGACCTTCACCGTGGCGCTGACCGGCATCCTCGCCGCCGCCGTGGGCTTCACCGTGGCCGGCGCGCTCTTCGGCGGCGTCACCTACGCGCTGGCCCGCCAGCTGGGCGGCGACGGCCCGTGGAAGGCGACCGTCGGCCTGGCCGCGCTGATCGGCTGGCTCACCGACGCGCCCCGGCTGCTGCTCGACCTGGTGCTGCCGTCGGGCAGTGCCGTCGTCCAGGTCGTCGGCTGGGCCACCTGGCTGCTCTGCGGGTACCTGCTGACCAGCATGGTCCGGCGGCTGCACGACCTGCCCTGGGGCAAGGCCGCGGCCGCCTCGGCGATACAGCTGGTCGCGCTGCTGGTGCTGATCAAGCTGCCGACGCTGGGCTGAGGGCCGCTGCCGGCCGACGGGGCCGCAGGACGGGGGCTGAGGGCTCCGACGGGCTGAGGGCAGAATGGGGGGCGGGCCGCGGCCGAGCGCCGAGCCCGCCCCACCCTCGTCGTCCCACCTTCACCGGAGCCAGGCATGACCCTCCCCACCACCCACGTCAGCTTCCCGGCCGGGGCGGTGACCGGCGAGTCCCCGGTGCTCGCGGTGCACCCGCTGGCCGACGGGCGGTACGCCGTCGTCACCGAGGCGACCCCGTTCCACCCGCTCGACCACACCTGGCCCGACCAGCCCGCCGACCTCGGCACCCTGACCGTGGACGGCACCGAGCTGGCCGTGGTCGACTGCCTGACCGGCGCCGTCGGCCCGGAGGGCGGGGAGCTGCTGGTCGGCGCCGACATCCCGGTCCGGCGCGGCGACGAGGAGTGGTCCTGGCTGGTCCTGCACGTCCTCGACGGCGACCCCGGTGACCTCGTCGGCCGCACCGCCGCGCTCGCCGTCGACGCCGAGCGCCGGGGCGCCCTCAGCGCCTCGCACAGCGGCTGCCACCTGCTCGCCCTCGCCCTGAACGCCGCGCTCGCCCCGCGCTGGCGCAAGGACCCGGGCCGCTCGGACGCCTTCGGCCACCCGGACTTCGACAGCCTCGCGATGGCGAGCTCGGTGATGGACACCGCGGCCAGCACCGACACCTACCGGCTCGGCAAGTCGCTGAAGAAGAAGGGCTTCACGGTGGACGCCACCGAGGAGTTCCCGGCCCTCGCCGACGCCCTGCCGGCCCTCACCGAGGCCGTCAACGCCCGGCTGGCCGCCTGGGTCGCCGCCGACGCCCCGGTCCGCATCGAGGTGCCCGGCCCCGAGCTCACCGCCCGCCGGCAGTGGCACTGCGAGCTGCCCGAGGGCGGCGCGCAGATCTTCTGCGGCGGCACCCACCTGCACCACCTCGGCGAGCTGGCCGAGCTGCGCACCGAGCTGCGGCTGTCCGAGGACGGCACCGAGCTGGTCGCCGTCACCAGCCCCAAGCGGGCCTGAGAACGCCGCGGGCGGCCGCCCCGCTCTTCCGTCTCCGGAAGGGGGGCGGCCGCCCGTCTGCGTGCGCTCTGCGGAGCCCTTCGGCTCAGACCTCGGTGCGGTGGAAGTTCAGGAACGAGCGGGACGGCGTCGGGCCGCGCTGGCCCTGGTAGCGCGAGCCGTAGCGCTCCGAGCCGTACGGGTGCTCCGAGGGCGAGGAGAGCCGGAACAGGCACAGCTGCCCGATCTTCATGCCCGGGTACAGCTTGATCGGCAGCGTCGCGACGTTCGACAGCTCCAGGGTCACGTGGCCGCTGAAGCCGGGGTCGATGAAGCCGGCCGTGGAGTGGGTGAGCAGGCCCAGCCGGCCCAGGCTCGACTTGCCCTCCAGCCGGGACGCGACGTCGTCCGGCAGCGTGATGACCTCGTACGTCGAGGCCAGCACGAACTCGCCGGGGTGCAGGATGAACGCCTCGTCGCCGTCCGGCTCGACCAGCCGGGTCAGGTCCGGCTGCTCCTCGGAGGGGTCGATGTGCGGGTACTTGTGGTTCTCGAACACGCGGAAGAAGCGGTCGAGGCGCACGTCGATACTCGACGGCTGGATCATCGCCGGGTCGAACGGGTCGATGACGACCCGGCCCCGGTCGATTTCGGTCCGGATGTCCTTGTCAGAGAGCAGCACGCTTCGAGGTTACGTGCAAGAAAGGGCCCCGGACGAATCCGCCCGGGGCCCACCTGCCTCTCCGCCTGCCGTCAGGCCAGGAACTCCGCGGCCTCCAGCCGCATCGCCCGCGCCAGTTGCGGCTCCGACAGCTCCCGCACGTCGGCCAGCACCGAACTCCGCAGCCGTCCGCACTGCGGACAGCGGATCAACCGCCCGGGCCCGAGCCGGCCCGGACCGAGGTTCTGCATCGGGAACGTGGTGGTGCTGAACAGGTGCCCCTCGGCACAACGAACGACGGCGCGCTGCTCCATCGATCCCCTTCCCATCCCTAACCCAGTACTCACCCGTACTCACGCGCCCCGGCGGCCGAGCCCCGGGACAGCGTCACATTAGGGGATGTTCCGGACATTCCTCACCATGGCTCGCCGCCTCGGCCCCCACCCACCGGAGCACTCGCACGCGGCCCACACAGTACGCCCCCGACCCCCGCCCCACCGCGCTCCGCCACGTCCACCGCCCCCCTGTGCAACCACCGTCGCAGATGGGGTACAGTGACACTGGATCGAGCGGTCTCTGACGGCTCATCAGGCGGGCGTAGTTTAATGGTAGAACATGAGCTTCCCAAGCTTAGAGCGCGAGTTCGATTCTCGTCGCCCGCTCCAGCAGTAAAGCCCCAGGCCGACGGCCTGGGGCTTTCGCGTTGTCCGGGCCGATCCGCCGCCGCCCGTCCGACGACGTGTCGCCGGCCGGCGCGCGGTGCGGAAAAAATCTTCGGGGTCGGGGGCAACCTCTGCGGGGGCGGTGGCAACTGGGTGGTGTCCGGACAGGCGGTCTGGTCAGAGGCACCGGCTGAAAGAGAGCATCGACATGTTCCCTCGCCCATCCACGTCGCCGGAGGCGTCGCCCGGCGGTCGTACCCGCCGCGGTCGCGCGCTGTTCCGCTCGGCCGATCCGGGGCGGCGGCAGACGCATCGTCGCCGTCGGTTGTACCAGCGCCGGGGTTTCTGGGCGGCTGTCGGCCTGGCGGTCGTGGGCGGCTCCGTGGTCGTGGTCAACACCGCCTCGGCGGGGACCACCGTGGACACGAACGCTTGGTACGTGCTGGTCAACCGCAGCACCGGCCAGGCGCTGGACGACTTCGGCTACTCCACGAACGACGGTGCTCCGGTGGTGCAGTGGAGCCGCACCGGCGGGGCGAACCAGCAGTGGAAGTTCCTCGACGCGGGCGACGGGAACTACCGGCTGCAGAACCGGAACTCCGGCAAGGTGCTGGACGACTACAACTGGTCGAAGGCCGAGGGCGCCGAGCTGGTGCAGTGGCGCGACCTGAACGGCACCAACCAGCAGTTCCACCTGGAGAAGTCGTCGGACGGCTACGTGCGTCTGATCAACCGCTTCAACGGCAAGGCCGTCGAGGTCCCGATCGGCTCCAAGGCCGATGGGGGCCGCATCGCCCAGTACCACGACTGGAACGGCGCCAACCAGCAGTGGCAGCTCGTCCCGGCCGGTAGCGACAAGGGCAGCGGGAACGGCGGCGGCAGCGGCAACGCGGGGAACTCCGGTAGCGGCAACGCCGGGGGCTCCGGTAGCGGCAGCGGCAACAGCGCGGGGAGCACCGGCAGCAGCTCGGTGAAGCGGCTCATGGGCAGCAGCACGATGCTCATCGGCGGCTCGATGGAGGACTCCTCGGCGAACGCCGCGCCGTTCGACGTGCGGTACAACTACGTGCACAGCCAGCCCGCGCCCTCCTCGGACTACTACACGGCGGCCCGCTGCAAGGATGCCTGGTCGGGCTGGTGGGGCTGCTGGACCGGCAGCACCACGGCGCCCGGCACGTTCGTGACCTACCGGGACGCCAACGCGGCCAAGGCGACCTACCAGGGCAAGTCGCGCCCGCAGAAGCAGCTCTGGACCTGGTACTCGCTGCGCGACCTCGGCGACGCGGCGGGCGAGGGCGACGGTCCGGGCGAGGTCAAGGCCATCAACCGGGCCGACCTGCTCACCCGTTACCTGAACGACTACCGCTTCTTCCTCCAGAAGATCGGCACCTCGCAGGACATGATCGACATCGAGCCCGACTTCTGGGGCTACGTCCGGTCGCTCGGCAACCCGCACCAGGTCGCCGCGCAGGTCAAGGCCGCGAACCCGACGGACTGCGGATCGCAGGAGAACAGCGCCTCCGGCCTGGCCCAGTGCCTGATCGCGATGGCGCACAAGTACGCGCCGAACACCGGTGTGGGACTGCACCTGTCCTGCTTCGACTGGCAGCAGAACACCCCGCAGTGCGTCAAGGACTACGCGGACCTCGGGGCATCGAGCGCCGACTTCCTGGTCACCGACGTGACGGACCGCGACGCGGGCTGGTACGCGCTGCCCGCCCACGGCAGCCGTGACACCTTCTGGAACGACCAGAAGGGCTTCGCCGCGCTGGGGTTCTACAAGACGATGGCCGAGTCGGTGGGCAAGCCGGTGGTCCTGTGGCAGATCCCCGTGGGCAACATGGCGCAGAACAACACCCCCGGCCACTACAAGGACGACAAGGTCGACTGGTTCTTCTCGCACCTGGACCAGGTGGCGAACGCACACGTCGGCGCCCTCCTGTTCGGCGCCGGCTGGCAGGAGCAGACCACGGTCGAGACCGACGGCGGAAACCTGATCAACAAGACGATCGCCAACCGCAACTCGGGCGGCACGCCGCTCAAGTAGCCGCACATAGCCGGTCGAAAGCCGCAGGTCACATGACCTGCGGCTTTCGTGTCGTCCGGGGCCGGGCGGGGCGGGCCGGGGTGGTCAGTGGGGGAGGACCCAGGCGGGGGCCCAGGTGGCGGGGGCGGCGGGAGTGGGGGTGGCGGTGGTGAGGTGGGTGCGGAGGGCGGGGAGGGCGGGGTGGGGGTTGTCGCGGTGCCAGAGGAGTGAGTGGGGGTAGACGGGGGTCGGGTCGGTCACCGGGATGCGGCGCAGGCCGTGGCCGGCGGGCCAGACCAGGCGGGTCCGTTCGCTCATGAAGGTGGCCAGGGCGGGGGTGTCGGCGATGGTGTCGAGGAGGGCGTCGGAGCCGAAGTTGGGGCCGGTGGCCTCGATGGTGAGGCCGAACTCGGCGACCAGGTCGTCGTAGTAGGCGCCCCACTCGCTGCCGGGGACGATGCCGGGCATCCAGATCCGGTGGCCGACCAGTTCGGCGACGGTCACCGACCCGGCGCCCGCCAGTGCGTGGGCGGGCCCGGTGAGGAGTTGGAGCGGTTCGTCGAGCACCCGGACCGACGCGATGTCCTCGGGGAGGGGCCGGCCGGGCATGGCCACGGCGCGGAAGGACGCGTCGATCGTGCCGGAGCGGATGGCGGCGACGGCGGTCTCGATGTCGAGCAGCATCAGCACGTCCAGGTCGATCCCGGGGTGGGCGCGGTGGAAGTCGCGCATCAGACCGGAGGCCGCGCCGCGCGAGGCGATCACGTCGACCCGCAGCGGGCGGTGCCCGGCGCGGACGGACGCGACCGCGCGCTCGGCGACCCGCAGCAGTTCGCGGGCGTGGGGTAGGAACGCCTGCCCGTCGATGGTGAGTTCGGCCCCGCGCGGGGTGCGGGTGAACAGCCGGACGCCGAGGTCGCGCTCCAGTGCGGCGACGCGCTTGGAGACGGCCTGCTGGGTGATCGCCAGGTCGACGGCGGCCTTCTGGAACTGCCCGGCCTCCACGATGGCGGCGAAGGTGCGCACTGCTTCGAGGTCCATGCCGACCGACCTTAGTGAACAACCCAAGGTTGTACAGATCGGGTGAATCGGTTGTTTGACCCGTGCCCGCACCGACCGGTTGGCTCGCACCGATCAACTTCGGTTTGTGCGGTCGAGGCGGGCGGGGTGTGGAAAGGGGCGCGGTGAGGGTGCTGGGCGGGAAGCGGTTGGGCCGGCGGTTCGGCTGGTTGTGGGCGGCGTACGCGGTGAGCGCGTACGGGTCGGCGCTCGGGTTCGGGGCGCTGCCGCTGATCGCGGTGCTGGTGCTGCACGCCGGCCCCGCGGAAGTGTCCGCGCTGGCCGCGGCGGGGCCCGCGGTGGGGGCGCTGGTCGCGGTGCCGCTCGCGCCGTGGGTGGAGTTCCGGCGCAAGCGTCCGGTCATGATCGCGATGGACCTGGTCCGGTGCGCGGCCATGGCGACGGTCCCGGTCGCGTACGCCTTCGGGCGGCTCGGCTTCGTCCAGCTGCTCGCGGTGTCGATCGTGGTCGCCGCGGCGAAGATCGCGTTCGGCGCGGCCAGTGGGGCCTACCTCAAGGCCCTCGTCCGGCCGGACGAACTGCTCGTGGCCAACGCCCGGTTCGAGTCCACGAACTGGAGCTCCATCGCGGTCGGGCCGCCGCTGGGCGGAGCGGCGATCGCCCGCTTCGGGCCGGTCACCACCGTGGTGGCCGACGCGCTCAGCTACCTGCTCTCCGCGCTGGGCCTGTTCGCGGTCCGCGGCCGGGAGGAGCCGCCGCGGCGGGCGGGCGGGGACCCGCACCGGCGGGCCGGCGGGGTGCTGGACGGCTGGCGGCACATCATGGGCGACCCCGGTCTGCGGGCGCTCCACCTCAACACCATGCTCGTCGCCGGTCTGATCATGGCCACCGAGCCGGTGCTCGCGGTCCTCCTGCTGCGCCAACTCCACTTCGCCCCTTGGCAGTACGGCCTCGCCTTCGCCGCCCCCTGCCTCGGCGGACTGATCGGCTCCCGGCTGGCCCGGCGGGTCGTGGAGCGCCACGGCCGGGACCGGGTCCTGCGGACCGTCGGCACCCTGCGCGCCGTCTGGCTGATCGGCCTGGCCTTCGTCCGCCCCGGCGTGGTCGGCCTCGTCACGGTGATGGCCGTCGAGCTGGCGATCATCGTCAACATGAGCCTGTTCAACCCGGTGCTCGCCACCTACCGGCTCGAACGCACGCCGGAGCACCTCGTCGCCCGCACCCTGTCGGCCTGGTCGATCGGGCAGCAGGCGTCCATCGCCGTCTGCACCGCGCTCGGCGGGCTGCTCGCCGCCGCCACCGGGCCGCGCACGGCCCTCGCGGTCGCGGGACTGCTCATCCTGGCCACCCCGCTCCTGCTCCCGAGGCTCGACGGGACGCGACCGGACGCGACCGGACGGTGCACAGCCAGGCCCACCACCAGTACGGAGACACCCGCATGAGCACCGACCCGGCATTCGACCCCGCGCGCACCGCGCTCCTCGTCCTGGACTGCCAGCCCGCGGTCCTGGCCGCGCTGCCCGGGGACGGGGAGCGTGCGGCCCTGCTCGGCCGCCTGGCGGGGGCCGTCGCCGACGTACGCGCCGCGGGCGGCGCCGTCGCCTACGCTCGCGTCGGCTTCACCGAGGCCGACTGGGAGGCCGTCCCGGCCGCCAACCCCTCCTTCGCCCCGCTGGCCCGGCACCGTGCCCTGCACCACGAGGACCCCGCCGCCGCCGTCCACGAGCGGTTGGCGCCCTGGGCCGGTGACATCGTCGTGCGCAAGACCCGCTTCGGCGCCCTGTCCACCACCGACCTCGACCGGCGGCTGCGCGAGCGCCGGATCACCACCCTGGTCGCCTCCGGCCTCAGCACCGGTGGCGCCGTCCTGTCCACGGTGACCGACGCGGCCGACCGCGACTACCGGCTCCACGTCCTGTCCGACGGCGTCGCCGACCCGGACCCCGACGTCCATGACGTCCTGCTCCACCGGGTCCTCCCCACCCGGGCCGACGTGGTCGACGCCGTCGGTCTGCGCGCCCTGCTGCGGGCCGGTCGGCCGGGGCGGTGAGGTGAAGGTCCGGGCCCGGGTCGGGGGCGCCGAGAAGTGGCTGAGATCGATCTGGTTCCGGGGCGCGGAGACCTGCTACCCGGAGCTCGCCCGTTCCCCGCCCGCTCCCCGTCCGAGCCCCGCCCGCGCCCGCCCGCCCCGGGACGGCCGACAGCCGCAGGTCGGTCGACCTGCGGCTGTCGCGCGTCGTTCGGCTGTGCCGGAGGGAGGCCGGCGGCGGGTCAGCGGCGGGCGGCGAGGTTCTCCAGGGCGGGGACCACGGCGGCCGGGGTGGGCAGGGCGGCGTTGTCGGCCCGCAGGCGGTGGGCGGCGTCGCGCAGCTCGGTGTCGGTGAGGACGCGGGTGAGCAGCGCGGTGTCGACGGCGTCGGAGGTGGAGCTCAGGGCGGCGCCGGTGGCGGTGATGGCCTCGGCGTTGAGGAAGTGGTCCGCGCCCTGGGGGAGCAGCAGCTGGGGCAGACCGGCCTGGAGGGCGGTCAGCATGGTGCCCGAGCCGCCGTGGTGGATCAGCGCGTCGGCGCGGCTGAGCAGCTCGTTGAGCGGGACCCAGGGCAGGCCGCGGACGTTGTCGGGCAGGGTGCCGAGCGGGGCGAGGTCGGCGCCGCCGACCGCGAGCAGGAAGTCGGCGTCGACCTCGGCCGCCGCCTCGACCAGCTGGACCACCGAGCGGACGCCGTCGATCTCGGCGAGCACGGTGCCGAGGGTGACGACCGCCCGCGGGCGCTCGGGCTTGCGGAGGAACTCGGCCGGGACGATGCCGCCGCCGTTGTACGGGACGTAGCGCGTCGGCAGGCCGTCCGGGTCGCCGCCGAGCGGGCCGAGGTTGAGCACCGCGGCGATGTCCGGGCCGGTCAGGCCGCGCTCCTCGTACAGGTCGGCCACGTGCGAGGCGACCAGCTCGGCCATCGAACGGCCGGGGCTGGCACCGAAGTTCTGCACCACCGACGGGATCTTGAGCTGGGCCGCGACCAGCGGGGCGGCGGAGGTGAAGGAGTCGTGGACGATGAGGTCGGCGCCCCAGTCGGTGGCGGCCGCCAGCAGTCCGTCCACGTCGGGACGGGAGGCGAAGGCGAACATCGAGGCCGCCATGTCGAAGATCTCGTCCTGGGTCTTGTCCTGGCTGACGTACTCGACCTTGCCGCCGACCCGCTCCTCGATGATCTCCCGCAGGCTCCGGCCGTCGCCGATCTCGACGACGGGGAAGCCCGCGGACCGGATCATGTCGACCGGCTGCCCGATGGCGAACAGCACCTCGTGTCCGACCGCCCGCAGCGCCTGGGCGGTGGGCACCATGGGGTAGAGGTGACCGGCCGCGGCGGGGCCGGTGAAGAGTATGCGCATGGTCTTCTCCTTGCGAATGTCGCTCACAAGGCAGTCTCACCTTCGAAGTTGATGTGCAGTCAATTTGATTTGAATCACCATGCGCGGTAATCAGCCTTTCTGGAACGGGGCTTGCCTCCCGGGCATCGGTGTGCTCTACGCACCGGCTGCCCGCTTGGGCGGTCAGGCGGCCGCGAGGAAGTCCCGGACGGTGCCGGTGAACGCCTCGGTCTGCTCCGCGAGCACGATGTGGCCGGTGTCGAACTCGGCGTAGGCGCTGCCGGGCAGGGCGGCGTGCAGCCGGCGGGCGTTCTCCACCGGGACGGTGGCGTCCTGGGTGCAGCCGATCACCAGGGCGGGGGCCTGGACGCGCGGGAGCAGCGGGTCGAGGTCCAGGCCGAGGTTGAGCGCGATGTGCCGCAGGGTGCCCGAAGTGGGCCGCATGTAGGCGGTGTTGGCCTGGACGGCGGCGCGCCCGATCCGGTCGAGGAAGCCGCGGCTGAAGGCGGTGAGGGTGGCGTAGCCGCCGAACGCGGCGGGGTGGTCGGCGAGCGAGAGCCAGGTGGCCATGGAGAGCCGCAGGTACTCGTCCTGTTCCGCGCTGATCCAGCCGGCGGCGGCGACCAGGCGGCGGACCCGCTCGGGGTGCAGGGCGGCGGTCGCGGTGGCGACGACGGCGCCGAGCGAGAAGCCGAGCACGTCGGCGGGGCCGCGGCCGGCGTCCTCGATCACGGCGGCGACCTGGGCGGCCATGGCCTCCAGGGTGAGCGGCGCGCCGTCGTCCTCGGCGGCCTCGCTGCCGGAGAGGTCGGGCAGCAGCACCGTCCAGCGGTCGGTGAAGGAGTCCAGCAGGCCGTCCCACATGGCGGAGCCGGGGCCGGTGCCGTGCACCAGGACGAGGGTGTCGGGGCCGGCGCCGACGACGCGGTAGGGGATGCGGGCGGTGCCGACGGTGACGACGGGCATGGCGGGTCCTCTCGACGGTGGTCGGACGGTGGGTCAGCAGACGTGCGGGGAGCGGCCGGACGGTGGATCGGGCCCGGCCGTCGGCACGAGAAGTAAACTACACAGTGCAGATCAGTGATTCAACTGCACCGTGCAGTGCAATGTGAGGTGAGGGAACGGTGAGGGACGGAACCGGGAGGGGAACTGCCCGTACCCGCCCGCCGTCCAAGCAGTGACGGAATGCCTGCCCGGGTTGAACGCCGGGAGGAGTACGGAGGGCCCTGTGCAGTCTGGTGGTGCCGAACTGAATGTCGGATGCCCGGGCGGCGGCCCCGGCGGTCCCGGTGGTCCCTACGGCGCGCGGATCGCGCCGGGTCGGCGGCCGGGGGCCGGGGCGGGCCCGGATTCGAGAGTGGCGGCCGATCAACTCGACGCCGCCGAGCGCTGCGAGACGCTGCTCCAGGACACCCTGGACGCCGTCCGTCCGGCGCCGGTCTGGCAGGGGGCGCCCGCGCGGGCGGGGGCCCGGCTGCCGCTGCCGGGGCGCGAGTCGGAGCTGCTCTGGTACGTCACCCGGGGCCGGGACCTCCTCACCGTCGTCTCGCTGCCCCGGCGGGCGGCGCTGGTGGACGTGGTGGAGCGGCACTGGCGGCGGTGCGGCTGGACGATCACCTCGCTGAACGCCGGCCGGGAGCTGCCAGGCGTCGCCGCGGTCACGCCGGACGGCTACCGGCTGGCGCTGCGCTTCGGCGAACTGGGCGAGGCGGGGCTGACCGCGAGCTCACCCGGGGTGGCCAGGTCGGAGCGGGGCCCGGTGCTGTCCGGGAGCGTGGACCGCTGCGCGCCGCCGCTGCCGTACGTCCGCTGCCCGTACTGGAGCGCGCTGCTGTAGCCGAAGGGCGGGGACCGGGGGAGGCGTGGAGCGAGTCCCCCCGGACTCGCTCCACGCCGCCTCGTCGCGCGGCTTCGGCGTTGCCGCTCCCCCCGACACCCCGGCAAACCCGCCGTTTCCCCCCTGGCCAACACCCTCCGGCGAGAGCGGTCCGCACAGGCCCCGGCGAGCCCCCACCTCCGGGGACGTCGTTGATCTCAAACTAACAAACCGCGTGGTTGGTTTGTCAATAGCGGAATCCACGAAACATCCACATTGTGGCGAGGCCCTCAGGGCGGCCGGGAAGCCCTTCGGAACAGGGATTTTCGGCACTCCCAGGGTGGTTGCCGCCCGAACCGGCCGTGCCGGGAGAGGGGCGGGCTGCTCCGGACGTCGGCCTGGAATCCGACACTCCGAGCATCATGACAGCACACAGCGACACCGGGCGAGCGCCCAGCGCAGCCGAGGGCGGGGCCGCCCCGACCCCGACGCAGGAGCGGAGGCGCCCTCAGCGCAGCAGCCGGCGCTCCTTCGCCACCGCCACCGCCCCCGCCCGGGTGTCCACGCCCAACTTGTCGTAGATCCGGCCGAGGTGGGTCTTCACCGTGGCCTCGCTGATGAACAGCGCCCGGGCGATCTCCCGGTTGCCCAGCCCCTGCGCCAGCTGTTCGAGGATGTCCTGCTCGCGCTCGGTGAGCTGCGGCGCGGGCGCCCGCATCTGCGCCATCACCCGGGAGGCGACCGGCGGCGAGAGCACCGTGCGGCCCTGCGCGGCCGCGTGCACGGCGGCGAACAGCTCCTCCGGCCGTTCGGCCTTCAGCAGGTAGCCGGTGGCGCCGGCGGCGATGGCCCGGGTGATGTCGGCGTCGGTGTCGTAGGTGGTGAGCACCAGGACGTGCGGCCCGCCCGGAACGGCGGTGATCCGCCGGGTGGCCTCCACCCCGTCGATGCCGTCGCCGAGCTGGAGGTCCATCAGCACGACCTGCGGCGCCAGCCGGGCGGCCAGCGCGACGGCCTCCTCGCCGGTGCTCGCCTCGCCGACCACCTCGATGTCACCGGCGCTCGCCAGCAGCGCCAGCAGCCCGGCCCGCACCACCGCGTGGTCGTCGCAGACCAGCAGCCGGACGGGGGCCGGCGCGGGGGCCGTCGGTACGGGCGTCGTGCTCATCGGTGCTCCAGGGGGTCGTCGCCGCGGGCTCGTCGTCGCTCCGGGCTCATCGGTGGTGCAGGGGGATCGCGGCGGAGACGATGGTGCCCTCGCCGGGCGCGCTCTCCACGGTCAGCCTGCCACCCAGCTGCCGCAGCCGGGCCCGCATCGCCGGCAGGCCGTACCCGCGCCCGCCGCCGGGCCCGGCCGCCTCCGGGGCGAAGCCCCGCCCGTCGTCGGCGATGTCCAGCACGGCCTGGTCGCCGAGGAAGGACAGCGTGATCGCGGCGGCCGAGGCCCCGGCGTGCTCGCGGACGTTGGCCAGCGCGCCCTGGGCGATCCGCAGCAGCGCGGCCTGGGCGGCGGCGGGCAGCGGCACCGGCGCGCCGTCCAGGTGGAAGCGGACCGGCAGCCCGCTCTCGGCGGACTCCCGCTCGGCCAGCGCCCGCAGCGCCCGGTCGAGGGTCCGGCCGTCGGAGAGTTCCGCCGGGGCGAGGTCGTGGACGAAGCGGCGGGCCTCGGCGAGGTTCCGGGCGGCGACCTCGGCGGCGGTGCGGACGTGGGTGCGGGCGGTCGCCGGGTGGGTGTCCCAGGTGCGCTCGGCGGCCTGGAGCAGCATCTGCTGGCTGGACAGGCCCTGCGCCAGGGTGTCGTGGATCTCCATCGCCAGCCGCTCGCGCTCGGCCAGGGTGCCCTCCCGCCGTTCGGTGGCGGCGAGTTCGCGCCGGGTGCGGACCAGGTCGGCGATCAGCGCGCGCTGCCGGGCGGCCTGCCGGGCCATGAAGAGGAAGACGCCGGTGGCGAGCCCGGCCACCGCGGGCGGCAGCAGGACGAGGGTGGCGTCGGTGCCGCCGGGCAGCCGGACCTCGGCGATCACCACCAGCAGGGTCAGCGCGCCGACCAGCGGGATGGCCGCCTTCGCCGGCAGTGCCCGCAGCGCGGTGTAGATCAGCGGGACGGCGCACCAGGCGAAGCTCGGCGCGAGCAGCACCAGCACCACCCAGAGCGCGACCACCAGGGCCAGCGGCCACCGGCGGTGCCGGCCCGGGGCGGGCGGACGGCGGTGGTCCAGCCAGGACCCGGCCGGCTGGGCGACCGCGAGGGCCGCGCTCAGCCCGATCACCCAGGGCGCCTGGGCGTTGCTGGAGTGGTGGGTGAGGTAGCGGTTGAGCGAGGCGGCGAGCAGCAGCAGGAAGGCGGAGTCCAGGAGCAGCGCCAGCCGGCCCGCGTCCGGGTCCCCGGCGTCGTGGTCGGAGGTGCCGTGGTCGGAGGTGCCGTGGCCGGGGGCGCCGTGGCCGGGGGCGCCGTGACGGCCGGCACCGGTGCGGTCCGCGGCGCGGTGGGCGGCGGTCGGGCGGGGCTGCGGCACGGGTGGCTCCTGGCTGAACGGGGTGGTGCGGGTGCGGGTGCGGTCGGCGCCGGCCCGTACCGGCCGCCCCGGTCCGTACCGACCACCCCGGCGGCCGCGCCGACCTGCACCGATCCCTCGATGGTGACCCGTCCGGCCCGGGTCCGCATCAGCCGATCGGTTGACGCCGCCGTCCACCGTCCTGCCCGGACGCCCGCGCCGGAGTGCCGATGTGGCGGCCCGTTCCCCGGGCGGAGGATCGAAGCACGCCGCCGGACGATCCCCGTAACGGTCCGGCGGCCCCCCTGAACCCCCCCCGCCCCACCCCGCAGATCCGCTGAGGAGCCGGACCATGAAGAAGACCTCCGTGCGCACCCGGGTGCTGACCGGCACCGTCGTCGCCGCCGCGCTCGCCGCCGCCACCGTGGGCGCCGTCTCGGCCAGCGCCGAGTCCACCGAGACCCCGGCCGTCCCGGCCGCGGTGAAGGCCGACACCCAGAACAAGAACCTGGCCCAGAGCAGCGGTCTGACCATCGACGCCGCCACCCGCGCCGCCCAGGCCGCCCTGGACGCGGCCACCAAGGCCGGCCAGCACGTGTCGGTCGCGGTCGTCGACCGGGACGGCGTCACCCGGGTGCTGCTGAAGGGCGACGGCGCCGGCCCGCAGGCTCCGGCCTCGGCCGAGCGCAAGGCCTTCACCGCGGTGTCCTGGAACGCCCCGACCTCGGAGCTGGCCAAGCGCCTGGCCCAGGCCCCGAACCTGAAGGACATCCCGGGCACCCTGTTCCTGGCCGGCGGCGCCCCGATCCAGTCGAAGGGCGCGCCGATCGCGGCCGTCGGTGTCGCGGGCGCGCCCAGCGGCGACCTGGACGAGCAGTTCGCGCAGGCGGGCGTCGCCGAACTGGCGAAGTGACGTACGCCCGGTAGGCCGCCCCGCCCGTTCCCGGGCCGAGGCCCTGGAGGCCCTGGAGGCCCCGCCCGGCCCCCTGCCCGACCCCGGCCCGGCCGGCCCGCCCGTCCCCGGGGCGGCCCGGCCGGGCGCGG